>CAJQNH010000230.1 GCA_905479615.1 uncultured Eudoraea sp. | reverse complement strand
ACCTGCAATTTTCATCATTCGCATCAGGTAAGCATTTTCCTCATACCTTCCCAAAAGCTCTAATTCTCTGTCTCCTGTAATTAGTAATAAGGGTGGCGCATCAGGACGAACGTGATAAAGGGGAGCTAAACTGTCAACTATAGGCTGCGTTCCGGGGATACCCCTTTCTTCCCTGACAGTAAAATGAGTAATAGTGTGTCCGCTAAAAGGGATTAGGCCGGCAATTTTATCTGCATCAATGTCATATTTGTTTAACCAGGATTTATCCAGCCCAATCATACTGGCCAAATAACCTCCTGCAGAGTGACCGGATACGAAAATCAGTGAAGGGTCCCCGCCCATATCTGCTACATTCTTAAAGACCCAACTTACGGCCGCCGCCGCATCATCAATATATATGGGGGCTTTAACTTTTGGATACAAACGATAATTGACAGCAACTATACAAACTCCTTTCTCCATTAGTTGCACGGGAATATCTTTGTTGCCACCGGTTAATCCGCCTCCATGGAACCAGACGATTGTGGGAAAACCCTTTGCATTCTTGGGGTAATAAACATCTAAAACACAACGCTCATTTATGTACCCATCAGCCTGGTTAATCGCAGTATTGTAATAAGGAATGTCCTGCCTGGTTTCGTATTGAATTTCCTGTGAATGAGTCTTCAGAACTAATCCGAAAGCCAAAATTGACACTAACTTTATCCTGTTTTTAATGGATATTTTTACAAAACGAAACATTTTAAACTTTTATAAGTTCGATCCCCTAAGATAGAAAACTTTAGGTGTCTTTAGTATTTTGAATAATTATAAGATTCAAGATCAAGATTTTACCTAAAGTAGATTTCGTAATCGACATGACTTTTAGTTTATCAAATATCTATAGAAAACAATATTTGATAAAAAAATATATCCACCGGGACAAGAAATCAGAGGTTCCGTCACTTTCCGCTTGGTTTTAACTCAAATTAAAACTAAAATAGCATACTACTGAATATATCTTTCTGATTTGAAATAATTCACTATATTCATTAGGTGATAGAGTATGTTCTATGTGTGCGATATCTTACTAAAAGGCACGCCAATCTAAAATTACTTTTCAATGAATCCGGGAGTTCTTAATTCTGTAAACGTATTAGTAAAAACCTTTTATACTTTGCAAGCTAACGAGGTTCCAATTGAGCGTTATTTCAATTATGACGGACTTAGTGAATTGGTAACGTTACTACTGCTTTTATGTATTACATTGATTGTTGTAGTTACTCCCCTGTTCTTAATATTATGTTGGATTTACTATTCTAAGCAATATGTGAGTAAATTCAGGAACAAACAAGATTTAAGCGGGTCTTTAGCGAATAATGGCTCCACTAATAATGATGTATTATTAAAATCCTATAAAGCTGAGTATAGGAATACATATAGTAAAATGTTTGGGTTTGGTTTGAGTATTATAGCCTATGGAATTTCCAGTAATGTCTATATGTTTCTTACGTTTAGTGAATTCAAGGATGCTCTAATTAATTATTTTAGTTTTCCATTTAGAGTTTTCAGAAGCCTAAGGATATTGGAAAAAATTCCGGCTAACAGCATACCACTTACAGAGGTCTGGAGCGCAATGCTGCTAATTGTAGGCATATCTGCAGCTGTATTTGTCATTGGGTATTTTATTGGTAAGTTAATTGTAGCCATTCGATTGGCTGAGGAACCACAGGTAGTTTAATATTTTTCCAATCAATTTAAGAGTTCCTTAGCATGTTTTGATTTTCCCCTATTCTTTAATATATACTGGTTATGAATTTTCTAATAAATTAGTAACCGTAAATGATTAAAACAAAAGTGTATTCTTAAATGTTTTATTAATTAATTTGAAGGGTGGGAGCCAGGCAATATATGATGGGGCTGTTTTAATCCTCTAACTTGCTAAAGCTTAATGTGTTAATTATTTAGTTTGTCCAAAACATGAAAAAAGTCTTTTCTGGCATTATTAATCTTATGCTAATTTTGGTGTGTAGTCAGGGTATCTCGCAAAAGGAGAATTCTACTAATAAATGGGTGGACACCTCTATTAATGGGTATAGGATATGTTATAATGTTAAAGATAATAATGAAGAAATATATTTCAATTTAATGGAATGGGCAGCATTAAATCAGGATCTGATTCTTTTAAACGCCAGAGAAAAGTTAATTACCAGGGGTTATTTGAATTTGAAAGTAGACTACCCCCTTTACGAGTTTTTGAAAGGTGAATATGACAAAAAGGTTGAAATTGCTATTAGATATACACTAATAATTACCATTAAGGGTGGGAATTATACCATTGAATTAGTCTTACCCAATAGAGTAAAAGTCACCCAGATTTATGGTCCCTATATCTATACAGACATTAAGGAGAATGACCTAAAAGCAAATTACGACCAGACAATTATTAAAAGGGATTTTCTGGAGAAAATGAAAAAGAAGTGTAAAGATTGTCCTGACAAAAAGAAGGGTGCCCGATCAGGCAATAATGAAAATGCAGATTCGACAAAATGTGGAAACAAAAGAGATGAATGCATAGAATCCAAAGAAAAAGATACAGTCAGGTTGTATAATAAAAATCGCAAAGAACTGAAAAGAAATTTATGTTTTAAACAAGAATTTTCAAAAGTTCTGAATGAAAACGTTTATGAACTCTTGAATAATTTAAGGTTGGATAGCATTCAAGCCCATCGATTTAAGAAAAGTCTCTCAAACTAAGAATTCAGATAGGAGAATTTTACAAGCTTGTCCATTACATTCAAACATTAAAGTAAATAGGAGGTGCCTAAGCAATTTTCCATATGAACCAACAGAACATTCAAAAACCCCATTCCAGTTTTCTTTTCCGTCTTAATTTCAACTTTACTCAAAGCATCTGTTTTCTTAGTCTGTTCAATTATGTATAGGGCTTGTTTTGTAATCAGGTAAACTTCATTCCTGATGACCTATATCATTTTAAAATTGCCTCTTCCGGGAGATATTTGTATTTAAACAGGTATTGGCAATAGCAGCCCCGGGAGCCCTGACTAAAAGTGTTACTCCCCTTCTTAAGATCTGTGATATTCAGGATAAGAGCATAGCCATAACTCAATAGATCACTATCATGAAAAAGCTGGAAAGTTTTTCGTTACCCTTAAACAATGAGTCCCAAATTCCACTGGCTTTTATGGGAAATACAAAAAATGTACTCACCAATGGAGTGTTTCTAGCCGCCGATATTGGCGCTACCAAAACAAACCTGGCACTTTTTGAAAGCCATAAAGGACAACTTTCATTAATAAAGGAGAAATCATATCACACTAAGGAGTACAGGGCCTTTACGGAGATGGTGCATTCCTTTCACAGGGATAAGTTGCTGGTCATAGACGGGATCTGCCTGGGCGTAGCCGGCCCTGTAACCGGGGGCAAAGTAAAAGGGACAAACTTTCCGTGGGAAATAGATAGTGAAGAAATTAGCAGGGAACTCCAGGTCCATTCGGTTACCCTCATCAATGATATGGAGGCCAATGCCTATGGTCTGGCGGCGCTTCGGAAGACGGACTTTGAAGTTCTAAAAGAAGGATCAAATATCCCCGGGAATGCGGTCATTATTTCGCCGGGTACGGGCCTTGGGGAGGCCGGACTCTATTGGGATGGAACTCATTATCATCCCTATGCTACAGAAGGGGGACATTGCGATTTTAGTCCCCGTACCCATCTGGATTGGGAATTATGGAAGTCCATGCATCAAAAGTTTGGACATGTGAGTTGGGAAAGGGTAGTATCCGGCCGCGGTATTTATGGTATCTATCAATTCTTAAGGGGTTTCAGGGGAAACGCAGAACCCAAATGGCTTCAGGATAAAATCCAACAAGGTGATGCGGCTGCTGTGATTACCACTGTTGCCCACGAAAAAAGCGACCCTATTTGTGTAGAGACGCTGGATTTATTTGTGCGTTATCTGGCCATAGAAGCAGCCCAGTTTGCTTTAAAGACGAAGGCTACCGGCGGCATTTATATTGGAGGCGGGATTGTCCCAAAAATCATCGGGATAATAAACCGGGAGATTTTTACTGCAAACTTTGTTGCGGCCGGACGTATGAATCCCCTGCTTCAACTAATGCCGGTACAGGTAGTTCTAAATGATAAAACGCCTCTCCTGGGAGCCGCCTATTATGGGGCAACTCATTTAGGATGATTAATCAATTCCATAGGATTTTCTTTTGAAACAGTTTTAAGTACTGAACAAATTTGTCAAAAAGCCAGGGTCATCTCTTGATTATTCAGCAGGCACCAAACTTATAGCAGCTCCTCCTCCAGCGGCCAGTTGGATGGTTAGAGTTGATGTGTTATCCACTACCATCTCCTGAATCTCAATATCTAGCGGGTTATCATTCCAATGCGCATTTTCTCCATCGGTGTATAAAATGGCTTTATACTTCTGAGATGGCGGTAAAAAGTCCAGATTGATGGTTATCTCACGTGAATTTTCATCGGTAATGGATCCGACAAACCATTTTTCGGTTCCCCTTTCCTGACGGGCTATGGTCACAAAGTCACCTATTTCCCCATCCAATACCTTGCTTTGTTCCCAGTCCACGCCTACATCACGTATGAATTGAAAGGCCGGTTGATCTTCATAATTTTCAGGGAGATCTGCAGCCATCTGTACAGGGCCATAGATAACCACATATAAGGCGAGTTGTTGTGCCAGGGTAGTGTTTATTTGATTATCCGGTTTATCCGGCGCCAGTTTTATTTTAAAAATACCGGGCGTAAAGTCTATGGGTCCGGCAAGCATGCGCGTAAAAGCGACAATAGGTAAATGTTCCGGTGGATTCCCGCCATCTGTTGCCCAGGCATTAAATTCCTGGCCCCGCAAACCTTCACGTGCAATTGCATTCGGGTAGGTTCTCCGTATTCCGGTTGCCTTAATAGGCTCATGTGCATTAATGGCCACCTGGTGTTCTGCTCCCTTTAATATGGCCCTTCTGTAATTGTTCACCATCCATTGCCCGTGGTGGTATTCCCCTTTCGGGATCAGTTTACCCACATAGCCGGTTTTGACGGCGTGTATTCCTAAGGACTCCATCAATTCATAGGCCGCATCCATT
>CAJQNH010000229.1 GCA_905479615.1 uncultured Eudoraea sp. | reverse complement strand
GGATTATTGATAAGTGCTCTGGCAATAGCCACACGTTGTTTTTCACCTCCGGAAACCCTTGAGGCTCTTTTATTTGCCAAATTCCCGATGTTCAACATATTTAATTTTTCCATGGCATCATGTTCAATTTCTTCATAGGTTTTAGATGCCAATTTTTTAGCGGGAAGCATCACATTCTCCAGGACACTGAATTCTGATAGCAGATAATGAAACTGAAATACAAAACCGATATGCCTGTTCCTTATTAGCGACAATTCCTTATGGTGTTTGCCTGTGATGAGTTCCTCATTTAAAAACAACTCACCTTCATAGTCAGTATCCATCGTAGAAAGGATATAAAGCAGGGTGGATTTTCCGGAACCGGACTTGCCCATAATGGAAGCAAACTCTCCTTCTTTTACATTAAAGCTTATATCTTTTAAGACATGAAAATCTACAGGCTTTCTAAAATGCTTATTAATATTTTTAGTTTCCAGGACCGTTCCCATAATTGTGAATTAGGTTCCGCGAATTATATGCACGGGATCTATTTTTTTTGCTTTATTAGAGGGTAAGTAACCGGCAATAAATGTAGAAATCAGGGCAAATACAATTCCAATAACATAATAGCCGGGGTTATAATTTACCGGGAATGTACTTATCGTGGGTAGTGCTTCGGTTTCGAAAGGTATATTATCAATAATTCTGGATAAAAAAAAGCCTATTGTTAAGCCAACAATTCCCCCGGAAACCCCAATTATCATAGCTTGACTCATAAATATAAGTTGTACATCCCTTCCCGAAAACCCTGTTGCCTTCAGGATGGCAATGTCTTTCATTTTTTCATAAATAAGCATATTCAGAATATTATAAATTCCGAAGCCTGCCACAATGAGCAGGGTTATAGAAACGGCGTAGGTTATAATATTGCGAATATTACTTCCCGTTTCGAACTGAGCATTTGCTTCATTTATGTCAGTTGCTTTAATTTTAAACTGTTTTTCCAACTGCCTGGCCATGGGTACAGCTTCGGCTATGTCATAGAGTTTAATATTGATATCCGTAATATAATTTTCGGCTTCTCCTTGTATTTTCTGTACGGTTTTAAGATTTGCAAAACTTTGGACATTGTCTATTTCCGCTATTCCGCTTTGATAGATCCCAACTATCTTTAAGGGAAAAACAGTGCCTTTAACAGTACTGATTTGTATTCGGTTGCCAACGCTCAGTGACATTTTTTTGGCAAGGCCGGAACCGAGTAAAATACCATTGTCTGTATTTTTGAGTGCCTCCGGGCTTCCTTCAACAATATTATCCTGAATATTTGATAAGCGCACTTCCTCCATAATATCTATACCTACAAGGTTACCACCAAGTTCAATGGAGCCAGATAAATAAAATATCTGGGATCGGAGTTGAGGCGTTGCGCCTTTCACATTTTCCTGATCTTTTAAATAATATAATATGGGTAAGGCGTTATGTATTTTTAGCTGGCCTTGTTTAGGCTTAATGGAGTGAACTACATTTAAGCCCCCGTCAAATTTTTCATATAAAGAAATTGGCTGTTCTGCTGAAGGTTCAATTTCATTATACATATGGATATGCGGGGTCTGGTTAAGAACAAGATCATCTAACATTCCGTTTAAACCTGTCATAAAGCTTACCAACGTAATATAGGCCCCAATACCAAAAGTAACTCCGAGTGAAGCCGTTACGGTAGACTTCATCTTTGTTAGCAGATGTGTTTTGGCAATACCTAGTATGACTTTCCAATTTGTCATTATTCCGGCTTTAATAGGTAGGTTTCAGCATCCAGACCAGATCGAACTTCAATACGTTCCATATCTTGTATCCCTGTAACTATTTCAATAATTCCAATTTCAGTTTTTACTTGGTTTTCGCCTATAAGATAATCCTTAGGAATGGTCAGGGCATTTTCCTTTTGAGAAACTATAATATTGCCTTCTCCTGCCAATCCGGGATAAAGGACTTCGGGAGTATCTATGAATACAGCTTCAATTTTGAAAGTCTGAGATCGTTCATCCTTTCTTGGATAAATTTTGTTAACGATTGCAGAATATACTTTTGACCCATAGGCATCAAGTGTAATTAAAGCGGTTTGACCAATTTTCAGCTTAACAATATCAACCTCGTCAACTAACATTTCAATTATAAAATCACCTGCACTTCCTATAGCCGCAATAGGCTCCATTGTATTAATTATTTCGCCCTGATTTTTGTAAAGAGCGTAAAGCTTTCCATTGATTTTACTTTGTACTGTAAAATCTTCAGTTGAAATCAATGAGGTTTGGTAATTGTTTTCTGCCTGCTTTAATTTTGTTTTTAATTCTGACTTTGTTCTTTCAAAATTACCTTTTAGTAAAACCAAATTATTACCTGATAATTCATATGCCAGTTTTCGATTTTCATATTCTACCTTAGATCCTATATTTTGATCCCAGAGATTTTTCTGCCTTGTAAAATTTACAGAATCATTTTTATACTTAAGTTCCGCTGCATTTAATTCATCAATTAACGCTCTTATGATAGCATTACTGCCACTGTAATTATCTCTTGCTAATTCAAGATTTAGTTTAGCGTTTTCGGTATTTAGCTTCGGGGTATTGTTAATGATTTGGGCTATTGGTGTGCCTTTGGAAACTGAATCGCCTTCTTCAGCAAAAATTTTATCCAAAATACCTCCTACAGCGGCATATACCTGATAAAGACTATCAGGTTGAATGGTCACGGAGGAGTACACAGATTCTGTAATGGTCACTTTGGAAGGTAATATCTTTTCCGGGCCATTATTACATCCTACAAAGGCTGAAATTATAATTAAGCTAAAAAAAAATCTACACGTTAAAGGAATGTATTTCATTAAGCTTATTTTGAGTTGTTGGATCTTAATTAACTTGCTAGCTATTAACTTTTTCCAGCAAAAATTCAAGTTTAGGTTTTTGCTTTCTGCTCATGGGTATTTGATGTTCATCTATCTCCACAGTTGTACAACCGAATTTTTCAACCTTGTTTAAATTTACAATATATGATCTATGAATCCTAAGAAATCTATCATTCGGTAACTTGTCGGAGATTAATTTCATAGTACTCAGAGCAGTAACTTTTTCTTTATCTGTGATTATCTTTATGTAATCACCTAAGGCCTCTACCCATTTAATTTCCTTTATATTAATGCTCTTTTTTTTCTTATTACTCCGCACAATCAAAAATTCCACGTCTTCTTCGATTATATTTCCCTTGTAGGATTGTTTTTTGAGCACTTTCAATATGGCATTATTAAAACGATCATAATTTAAGGGTTTTAATAAAAAATCAGTTACATCATAGTCAAAGGCCTTTAGGGCATAATCCGAATTACCGGATATTATTATGACCTCTATTTTCTGATCCATAGATTCCATAAGACTGAAACCATCAATAAAAGGCATCTCAATATCGAGAAGAATTAAATCTATTTTATGGTTTTTAATAATTCTATTAGCTTCTATGGCATTACTGCTCGTTGCCACCAAATTAAGATGATCATGATTCCTCACCAACCGGGCTATGATATTACATTGTACTTTTGAGTTTTCTACAACTAATGTTCTTAAGGGCGAATCTCTCATAACAATTTATAAAGTAGTTCTTCAGATAAGGTCTATGATCTCTGATGATTATCTAATAACAAACAAAACTAAGTGCATTGTTAATTAACACAAATGATTTTAATCATTATTACAAGTGCTATCCTCCTTGTCAGGAAAACATATTTTTAGGATTAAGACTTGTTAACGATTATTAAATAGGCTTTACTTGTTTTTTAATTTTCCCTTCTTGTGTTCAATTACAAACAAAGAGCAATACTATTTAAAGCATTACGTGTCAAAACCCGTTGGTAACGGCAAAATGAGCATAATAAATGAAAAAGAATTAGAGAAAAATGACATTTGTCACTTTTTGGCTGAATTGAGATACTTAGTTTAGCTTTTTTGGAAAAAATGAAGAAACTACTAACTCGTTTAATAAGCAGGGATAAAAAAATAAATTTAATTTCTGTAACTATCGGTATTGTATATCTATGGTTTGGGCTGCTAAAATTCTTTGCTGGTGTAAGTCCGGCTGAGGACCTTGCAAAAGCCACAATTGACCGCTTGACGTTTGGATTTCTGGCCCCTGAGTTATCAATACTCTTACTTGCAATTTGGGAAACTATAATAGGGGTGCTATTAATTGGAAATTTTTTCCAAAAATTTGCTTTGAAACTGGCTTTGATCCATATTATCCTGACTTTCTTACCATTTTTGTATTTCCCCGATCTTGTATTCTCAGCGACTCCTTTTGGCCTTAGTCTTTTAGGTCAATACATAGTTAAAAATATAATCATTCTTGGAGTCCTTATCGTCTTGATTAAAAAAACTAATAAACTTAGGTTTTGATCTACGCTATTTTTCTTTTTGGTCAGGTTAATTTGTATCTCTAAATTAGAGGATAGAATAATGGAATAATTATAACTAGACTCCAATCAACAATGATAAATGTCATAGTTTACCATTATACTCAGTACGATCTTTATTATAAACTCTAAATAGTATTATTATGACAATAAATATTCAATATGTTCAAATGCCAACCAGCGAATCAATGACCGCTATTATTACTTCCAAATTGGAAAAATTGGCAAATAAATATGATTGGATCATTAAGGCAGATGTCTTTTTTAAATTAGAAAATGACCCATCTGGTTTAGGAAAAATATGTGAAATACGATTAAGTGCACCTGGTCCCAGGTTATTTGCTAAATCTAATCAGGATAATTTTGAAAAGGCGGCGGCCACGACAATAAAGGAACTAGAAAACCAGCTCAGAAAGAGAAAGGAAATATTTAAAAAGTATTGAATAAGATATTTTAATTATAAGACTATGAAAAAAATATTAGTCCCGGTAGATTTTTCGGAACATGCAGGATATGCGCTTGAAGTTGCGGCAAAACTGGCAAAGGATTTTAGTGCAGAGATTATT
>CAJQNH010000228.1 GCA_905479615.1 uncultured Eudoraea sp. | reverse complement strand
ATTTCTGTTGCTTTTTTAGCTGTTTCCAGAATAAGAGGATTTAAAATATTAAATGGAACCCCCGCTTCATTACAGATATCACTCCCGATTAGATACAAATGATTGGTAAAGTTGTTGACAAAAACTGCAGCCAAATGCACTAACTTGCGCTGATTGGATGACATGATTTGTATGTGACCTGAAATAGAACTTGTCAGTTCTTTCAACAAATTGTAATCTTCACTATTTTCTGCTTCAATACAGATTGGGACTTCACTAAAATCAACTTTTCGTTCTTTGCTGATAGTTTGTAAGGGATAAAAAACACCTCTTCTTACTGAAGCTGGCAGTGCCGATAAGGGCATGGTTCCTGAGGTGTGCACTACGAGCTCTGATTTATTTTTAAAATGTTGTGCTACAGTCTGTATGGAATCATCATTTACAGAGATAATATAAATATCTGCATCTGAAATATGTTCATAGTCTGTTGTGGTTTCCGGGCAATTTTTAAAAGGTGTTAATTTTTTTTTATCCCGTCCTATGACTTGAATTATTTTAACCCCCTTTTTGTTATGCATAGCAATAAAAAGTTGCTGTGCAACATTTCCCGTGCCTATAAGTACTATTGAAAGCATGTTCAAAAGTACAATATTTATAATGTTAAGCTCACTTTAAAAATTAACAATATTGTTTAACTTTTTAAGACGGGAAGTGCAATTTTAAATCACAAAAAGGCCTTACTTTTGCTTCCGGAATTCTAATTTATCTCTATTAAGATGAAAGAACTATTCAAGAAGTTTTTCTTTTCCACCCGTTTAATGGCGGTTCTTTTCATTGTTTTTGCTACCGCCATGGCATTTGGTACATTCATAGAGAGTTGGTATAGCACTGAAACTGCAAGAATCTGGATCTATAATACCACCTGGTTTGAGTTAATCATGGTTTTTTTTGTAATTAACTTTGTTGGTAATATTTTTCGATACCGACTATTACGCAAAGAAAAATGGCCGGTTTTATTACTCCATATTTCCTGGATTTTAATTATTGTGGGCGCCTTTGTCACCAGATACATAAGTTTTGAGGGTATGATGCCTATTCGGGAAGGTCGTACAGAAAATGTTTTCTATTCCGAGAAAACCTTTCTAACTGTATTTATTGATGGAGAAATAGAAGGGGAGCCTAAACGAAAGATTCTTGAAGATGATCTTATTGTAACTCCTGAAGCCATAAAATCAAATTTACCCTGGACATCAGATTTTAACGGACAAGAAGTTACCATTGCTTATGATGGTTTTATTGAAGGAGCCAAAAATGACTTAATTCCGGATGATAAAGGAAATTTCTATTTAAAAATAGTGGAAGCCGGAGATGGTAACAGGCATGAGCACTATCTGGAAAATGGGAAAATAGCAAATATCCATAATATTCTTTTTTCCTTAAATAAGGAGACAGATGGTGCGGTAAATATAACGACAGACAGTATTTATCACATTAAAGCTCCTTTCGAAGGAAGCTTTATGCGAATGGCAGATCAGTATAGCGGCAAGGTATTAAAAGACAGTTTACAGGAGCTTCAGTTACGATCGCTTTATAACATGGGGGGGATGCAGTTTGTTATACCCAATCCGCTTATTCAGGGTTCTTACGGGGTTGTAAGTGTGGCGGAAAATGAAATTACACCAGCCACCCAGGACGCTTTGGCTCTTAAAATAAGCAGTAATGGTGAAACGGTTACGAAAAAGTTATTGGGAGGCAAAGGTTCCAGCAATTATTCAGATAAATTCAAAGTAGGAGGTCTGGATTTCAGTCTTCGTTATGGATCAAAAGTTTATCAATTGCCTTTTAGTATTAAACTAAATGATTTTATCGCGGAGAAATATCCCGGAACTGAAAAAAGCTATGCCTCTTTTATGAGCAGAGTTACCGTAGAGGACGAACGGCCGTTTGATTATGATATTTTTATGAATCATATCCTTGACCATAAAGGATACCGATTTTTTCAGGCAAGTTTTGATCCCGATGAGCGGGGAACCGTTCTTTCAGTTAATCATGATTTTTGGGGCACCTGGATTACTTATATGGGGTACTTTTTATTATATATGGGCCTAATGGGGATCATGTTCTTTGGCAAAACCCGATTTAAGGAGTTGACTCAAGGACTGGATAAATTAAAGAAGCAAAAGGCAGTGACTTCGGCAATAATGCTTTTTGGAGTTTTAAGCTTAAATGCCCAGGGGAAAACTGAAAACGGGGATCATAATCACCAAAATACTCCAAGTCAGCAGCAACTGGATTCTCTATTAGATGCTTCTACTGTTACTAAAGAGCATGCGGCGAAATTTGGAGAATTAGTCATACAGGATGGCGGAGGAAGAATGAAACCGCTAAATACGTTTTCATCAGAACTACTTCGCAAACTAAGTTTTAAGGATACCTATAAAGACCTGAATGCCGATCAGGTATTCTTATCCATGATGTTAAATCCGGCCTTATGGTACAATACAGAATTTATAGCTCTCGATAAAAAAGGACAAAATGATAGTCTCCGGGGTATAATAGCCGTAGAAGGATCTCAGAGATACGTAAAAGCCACTGATTTTTTTGATTCCAAAGGGGCTTATAAACTCGCACCTTATTTACAAGATGCATATGCCACCAGCACTCCTGATAAATTTCAACAGGATTATAAAGATGTCGATTTACGTCTTGGGCTATTAAACAGGGCACTGAGTGGAGAAATTATCAAAATCTTCCCTTTGTTGAACGATGAGAATAACAAATGGGTTTCTGCAGTAGAGTACAGGTCCGGGCAATACAAAGTATCTGACTCACTTTATGCGAATTTCATCAAAAATGCTGTTCCTTACTATTTACTTTCCCTTCAAAGAGCAATCGCAAATGACGACTATTCAGAAGCGGATAAACTATTGGCTGCGTTTCATCAGAACCAACAAAACCATGGCAGTGAGGTACTTCCTTCACAGAATAGGGTAAAGGCGGAAATTATTTACAACAAGCTCGATATTTTTAATCGCCTATATAAATACTATGCCCTTGTTGGTATCCTTAAGTTCTTTGTTCTTGTATTTACAATTTTTAGGGAAAGAAGGATATGGAATATAGCGACGTATTTTTTTAAGGGAATAATTTATATATTTTTTATCTGGCATACGTCCGGATTAATTTTACGTTGGTTTATTTCCGGCCATGCTCCCTGGAGTGATGCCTATGAAAGTATCCTCTATGTTTCCTGGGCTACAATGGGTATGGGATTATTATTGGGCAGGAAAAGTAATATGACCATTGCAG
>CAJQNH010000227.1 GCA_905479615.1 uncultured Eudoraea sp. | reverse complement strand
CCGCAAACTGTTGACCTTGGCACGTATATTGGCTCGATAGGCCTTGTAAAAAACAAAAAGATGGTGTTCTTTCGAAGATTTCATTGAGGGGAAAAATTGATTGTAATATTCAAGAAATAGCTCGGATAAATCTTTTTCTCCAAATGCATCGAGATCCATACAAAGGAAGGCAACTTCGTTCAAAACATCAATTTGCCTGTAATCATCATTGAATTCAATACAATCGAAAGGCTGAGGCGATGGTAATAAAAAAATATTCCTGGAATGAAGGTCTCCATGGCAATCCCTGAAGAAACCGGCCCTGAGTCTGCTTGCCAGCAACTCCTTGTTTTTCTCTAAAAAAGTGTTTGAGGTTTTTATGGCATCGGCAATAATAGTTGCATATTTGTGGCCGTCTGATTGCGCTGCCAGATACTTCTTTTCCCCTTCCAAATCGTTGAATTTTTCCTGAAGTTCCAGCACATCTTTTTGATGGATTATAGCAGTATTCCCATGAAAGAGGGCGATTTTTTCGGCCAGGTTTTGAATGTCAGATTTCGTTACTTTTTTTTGAACCAAAAGCTGGTCCATTTGTTTAGTCCTATCCATTTTAAGCATCCTCACAGCGTAGTCGATTACCGTTCCCACGTTCCCTCCTACTTTATAATGGTCATTCAATCTATTTATCGAAACTACATCCAGGTAAATGGCATTGGTTAGCCGCTTGTTCAATTCAATTTCCCTTTTGCAATATTTCTTACGCTTTTCAAGGGTAGAAAAATCAAGAAATGAATATTTAATGGGTTTTTTAATTTTGTAAACGAATCGGCGACAAATAAACACCCATGATATGTGGGTTTCAATCAATTCTCTTTCTGTTGAAACTTCCGGAAATTCCCCTTCTAAGAGCAAGCTATTTATCTGTTCCTGTATCATTCTTCCAACCTAGGTATTGCGCAGCTTTTAGTAACATTTCTTCAATGTTATTATTCGTCGATTCCAACACCAAATGGTCCTCATTAAACGGTTCCCATTGTTGCTGGATTAGTTTATACACTTCAAAATCAGCTTCGCTATAAGTCCTGCTTTTTTTTAATCGCTCCCTGATCGTACTTTCGGCCGAATGTAATCCAATAAAAAAAACCTCGCCCTGATCTGATAATTGCTTCATAAAAGTATCTCTTGTTTCTTTTTTATGGAATGTGGCATCGAGTACCAGATTTTGACCCGTGGCTATTGCTTCTTTCGTCCTGGCGAGCATGGTATCATAAACCACTTTTTTCTCATTATAGGAATATGTTCTTTGTGCAAATCGCTCCTTCCTTACCCTATCACTATTTACATAGCTGGCACCTATCATTTTAGCAAGTCTTGAAGCAAAATAACTCTTGCCCGTACCCGGCAAACCAAAAACAAATACAATCATCCTGTTTACTCTTTTAGGGTACTAAGTTAAACCGGCGATTTCAGAAGTTTGATGATTAATATCATAAGCCAAATTGCACCTAGCTGATACCTATATCGTACGATTTTTAAAAGAATTTATCTATCAGCCAACGCAGTTGGCGAAGGGCGGTTAGTTTTAAGGGCCAACCCCCAAGCCGCTTTCGAGTGATAGCGAGAAAGCAATCCCGTCCAAACCGCTAGAAATCTTGATAATCATTTGATTATCATGGTTTTTTAATATATCCCTCCTATATTACCCCTTACTTTACTCATTATTGTCATAGACTTCTATAAAAATTTATAAATTGACTATACTATTTCAAATGAATATTTGCCTAAAGAATCTAAGTCTTGTGATATAAAAATTCCTTACGAGGGGAGTAAATGTTAGTTATTATTGAATTCTTAACTTTAAAAGTTAAGAATATCTAAAGTAACACCAAACATTACAATCTTTTTGTCAAGAATATTTTATTCATATTTATAATAAATGGTTCTTAATTAATATATTCAAGTATGAAATTATTAAAATTAAACAATCTCAGCTTAAAGTTTTTTCTTTTGACTTTGTGTGTTTGCAGTATTCCTGTTAAAGGACAAAACATTAGTAAAGAAAGGATAAATGAATTGGCTGGAAGCTATACATTGTCATCTGATCAATTGCTCTTTGAACTGCTAAGCATCCCGAATGATGCCAATAACACAGAGGATATTTACCAAAATATAGGATGGTGCAAAAAGGAATTTCAAAAAAGAAATTTTAAGATCACCGAAATCGAAACACAAACAGTCCCTCTTTTGCTTGCCGAACGTCATTCGCCAGAAAATAAAAAAACAGTACTTATTTATTTACAACTTGACGGTCAGCCAGTCGATAAGTCTAAGTGGTTTCAAGACAACCCATATACTCCAACTTTAAAAAAGAAAAATCAAAAAGGTGAATGGGAATCAATTCCTTGGAGTCAATTTAATAACTACAAGGATGATTGGAGAATATTTTGCAGGTCTTCCTCAGACGCAAAAGGCCCTGTTGCTATGTTCCTTGTAGCTCTGGATGCCATCTCAAAAGAAAATATCCAACCTGATTTCAATATAAAAGTAATTATGGATTTTGAAGAAGAATTAGGATCTCCTCGACTTCCACAAGCTGTAATAGATAATTCAAGATTACTAAAGTCCGATATGCTAATTATTTTTGATGGACCAAGACATATTTCTAATAAACCAACATTAACTTTTGGGGCCA
This sequence comes from uncultured Eudoraea sp., assembly GCA_905479615.1. Lineage (GTDB taxonomy): Bacteria > Bacteroidota > Bacteroidia > Flavobacteriales > Flavobacteriaceae > Eudoraea. Next base: position 1,788 of record CAJQNH010000227.1, on the reverse strand, counting down.
GAGGCATTGCAACAATTACTTTAACTACCTATGGACCTATTACCGATCAACACAGTGGTCATTTTGGAAATTATGCCCCAAATCCGGCATTGGGATTATCAAAGATTTTGGCCTCAATGAAAGATGATGATGGAAGGGTAATAATTCCCGGTTTCTATGATGGGGTATCAATTGATTCTGCAACCCAAAAAATTTTACAATCCATTCCTGATGATGAAAATGAAATAAAAGAAAGGCTGCAACTCGGGAGTGTTGACAAAGTAGGATCAAACTATCAGGAAGCCATACAATATCCTTCCTTAAATATTAGAGGTTTAAATTCTGGTTGGATTAATGAACAAGCCCGAACAATTGTTCCAGCATCAGCTAGGTGTGAAATTGACATTAGGTTAGTTTTGGAAACAGATCCATTGCGTTTAATTGGTTTAGTGAGGAAACATATTCAAGGGCTTGGCTATTTTATTACTGAGGATGTTCCAACTAAAGAAGAACGAATGAATAATAAAAAAGTAGCAACATTTACTTATGAAATATCATACCAATCATTCCGAACTGATTTTGACTCAGAAGTAGGCTTATGGCTTAAAAGTGCTCTTAAAAATGCATTCGAAGAGGATCCAATAATGATTAGAATGTCTGGAGGTTCTATTCCGATTTCACCGTTTGTGAAAACTCTTAACATACCAGCTGTAACTGTTCCCACAGTCAATCGCGACAACAATCAACACAGTCCTAATGAGAACCTCAGAATGGGAAACTACAGAGAAGGCATAAAAACAATGATAGCTATTTTATCAGAGCCTTTGAACGATTAGTTAGTGCTTTAAAGATTGGCATAAAGAAGATTAGACTCATTATTTTGATATTTATCTTAAGAGGTCTTGAAGAAAAGTTCGATCTCGTCCAGACTACAAAAGCTCCGAAAATATGGAGCTTTTGTATTTTGTGCTTATTAAAATAGTTTAAAATGACTTGCTGCAGGATTTTATTAATGCGGTTACCGATGGGGAAATAACCCTTAACATTGACAAGGTTTTCCGTCTCGATCAAATAGTGGAAGCCCATACCTGTATGGAAGATAATTTGGCCAAAGGAAAACTTGTGGTTGAATTGTAGGTGCTGACTCATACTTGGGCGATCAAACATTCACTTGTAAAGCTTTTTTGAATAACTTGCATTGAAATATTATAAGCTTAAAACATGAAAAAAGCCAGCTCTTCACAAGCCGCAGTAAAAACAGGATTAGCCCCTGGTACTATCGTTTATGTTGGGAACAAAGCCAAAAAAGATTTGTTTATAGATGTCTTTGATTATAATAAGGATAGTCTCGCTGAAAAACAACTTAAAAATATAGAAGAAGCTTTTGCCTATGAAAATAAGGAGACTATAACCTGGATCAATGTCAACGGTCTTAATCACGTTAATGAAATTGAAAAATTGGGGAAAGACTTTGAGCTGCACCCACTAATAATCGAAGACATCGCAAATACCAAACAAAGACCCAAATTGGATGAACATGAAGAATATGTCTTTGTAGTCCTCAAAATGCTTTATTTTGATAAGGATCAGAATCTAAAATTTGAAAATATAAGTTTCGTGCTGGGCTCTAATTATCTGTTGTCTTTTCAGGAATCGGATGGTGATGTTTTTGATTCGGTCAGGGAGCGATTGCGCAACAGCAAAGGCCGGGTTAGGAGTCAGGGGGCGGACTATCTGCTTTATGTACTCATGGATGCCATAGTGGATAATTATTTTAACCTCATGGAAGTAATGGGTGATAAAATAGAA
>CAJQNH010000226.1 GCA_905479615.1 uncultured Eudoraea sp. | reverse complement strand
ATTAATATCCGAAATATCAATACCCATGGCAGATAAAGAAAGATGAGAAGTCCAATCCTTGATCTGCTCTTTAAAAGTGCCATCTTGATTATTAATGTAAAGATAGTCCCGTTCATAAAAATCGTTAGATACGTAGATATCCGGATACAGGTCTTTATTGATGTCGGTAATCATTACCCCGAGGCCAAATCCAATCAGACTTCCATAGATGCCTGCATCTTGACTAACATCAACAAATTTTCCATTATCATTCCTTAAAAGCATATCCCCAACACCCTTAAAAATATCGGGAACTCCTTCCCAGTCCTGAGCTCTGACTTCTCTTTGTTCTGCATATCCCAAACTACTTACAGGAATGTTACTATTGTTAAGGATGTATACATCCAGGTCCCCATCTTTATCATAATCGAAGAAAGAGGCATGAGTAGAAAACCCCGTTTTAGCCAAATTATACTCTGAGGCCATTTCTGTAAAAGTAAGGTCCCCGTTGTTTATATAGAGGTCATTATCATGATTATTTGCCTTCATATTTCCGGCATTGCTCACGTAGATATCAAGTAATCCATCCTGGTTGATATCAACCATAACAACTCCCGTAGACCATGGTTTTGATCCTTCTACTCCGGCATTTTCCGAAATGTCTTCAAATTTCAACCCCCCTTTATTTAGGTAAAGTTTGTTCGAAACCATATTGCCTGTCATATAAATATCGGCCAATCCATCATTGTTTATATCTCCAATGGCTACTCCGCCACCATTGTAGAAATTTCTATACTTAAAGATGTTGAAGTTTTTTTGGTTTTCAACTTTGTTTAGAAAGTCTATACCTGTTTGTTCCGAAGGCAGAAGTGTAAAGAGCGTTTTTTGGTTAGTATCATCGTCCTTAGAACTTTCCTTTTCTGAATTACACGATATGGTTATTGCAAGTAAAAGTATAAGGCCTGCTATTTTTTTTAATCCCGATATCATCATATTGTTTATTCGTTATTTTTTTCCAAAATAATAGGAGAATCATTATTAATGGTTACAATGTAGTAGTCTCTTCCTGCTATGGTTATATTTTTAAGATCTCTTGCCGGCCCGGGAACATCAAAATCCTGTTTGTTAACCTTTACAAAATCCCCTTTTTGATCATTTTGCAAAATTACGCCATGCAGGGCATCCATCCTACCTAATTGGGTGCTAATTTCATAATTATTGCCTACAATTAAGATATCTTGAAACCCATCTTTGTTGAAGTCATCTACCCCTATTGCCTTTATAGATGAGGATTGCGCTATAAGAGGTAATGGCTTCTTTTTAAATGTACCATTACCATCGTTTTCAAAATAACTACTAGCCAATTCGTATGCCTTCATTTTGCCGGCCTTATTTAATTTACTGGCAGAAAAAAGATCTTGCAGGCTTGCCTTTGCGAAGTTCTTATATGAAAGGTATTCCTTATTTAAATAAGGCATTTGTTTTACCAATTCATCCTTGGATGCAAACGGCGTCTCTTTATCTTTATGAAAGTAGGTAACGATAGGATCTACAGTACCGTTTTCATCAAAATCATAACTGTAGAGAGAAACAGGTTTTAGTTTAGAGGCTTTCAACTTACTATTCAGACCCCAATTACCACAGACCAGATCGGTGTCCCCGTCGTTATCAAAATCTTCGGCAACAATTGTGTTCCACCATCCATGGGTATAATCCAGGCCATTGTTTTTTTGTAATTCAAATTTCCCTTCATTGTTCATGAAAACAGTTACGGGCATCCAGTAACCAACGGCTATTAAGTCTTGATATCCATTCCCATCAAGGTCTACCCAAATCAAGTCCTTGACAAGCCCAATATTTTGAAATTCCGGAGCTATTTCTGCAGTTACTTCATCAAAAGCACCTTTGCCGTCATTTTTAAACAAATATTGTTTTGGGATACCGCCAAATGCCTGAGGAAGCTGATCAGAAGCTATTGTAATATCCAAATCCCCATCATTATCAAAATCTGAAGCCGAGACCACTGAAGCATTAATTTCAATATCTGCAAATGCCAAAGTGTCTTTTTTAAAATTCCCCTTAGTGTTTATATAGAGCCGGGGTTGAAGGGGTTTTCCTTTTTTAAATTCGTTTCCTCCGCTAACAACCAATAAATCATCATAATGATCTCCGGTGGCATCAAAAAAAACATGCGACACATCTTCGCTTAGGGCATCCGGCTCAAAAACAGAATCCTGAATGCTAAAAAATTTACCTAAACTATCCTGTAAAAAGAGAGCAGATGCCTGCCCTTTACCACCACCAATAAAGAAATCGTCTTTAGAATCTTTGTTAACATCGCATACAGAAATTGAAGGACCTTCATTTGTATTTGCAAATGGTATTAGTGGATCACGATTGAATTCAATACTAGTCGGATCTTTATGGACAAAATTGAGTCGTTCAGGTGCATTAACAAGAAAATTTTTAACTCTTGATTGGGGATTTATATAAAAATTTCCTTTGGCAAAATCGACATTAATTACCAGATCCTGATTTGATTTAACGGATCTTAAGGTTTGGAATTTCCCATTGGGCCAAATAAGATTTATTGAATCTATTAGTGTGTCCTGCCCAATGCCCAAATGCATTGTATTAGAAACTGCTGATAAATATCCTTTGGTAACAAAATTTTCCTGTTTCAAAATTCCATTAGATGTATATGCCAGCACTTTGGCGCCAATTCCAAATCTATTTTTCTTATCTCCGTTTAAAGAGATCTTAATGAAATTGTTTTCTGTAGTTTTATCTGACGTATTTTCAAGAAGGTAGGCTTCTTCATTAAGGTTGTTCACAACAAGGTCCAAATCCCCATCATTGTCCAAATCGGCATAAATGCCTCCATTACTGAATGAAGCTTCTTCATGATACCAATCTTTGGTAACATTTTTAAAAGAAAGATTTTTGTTATTCTTAAACAGATAGTTGGCTACTTTTTTTTCAGGTAGTTCCTTAATAAAAGCCATATCTGTTTCTGTCATTCCTGCACTTATCCTTTTTTGTATATTCTCATTGGCTATGAAGCTAATAAAATCCATATCATTGGTGGCGCCTTTAATACCATTCGATATGAATAAATCTTTAAAACCATCGTTGTCATAGTCCGCTGCAAGTACACTCCAGGACCATTCTGTGGCAGAAATTTCAGATAGGTTTGCTATTTCACTGAATTTTTCAGAACCGAGGTTTAGGTGTAAGGTGTTTTGCATATACTGCGGGGCATATCCATTTTTTAAATAGTATTGGTAGGTTGGAAATGAATACTCTAAACCAGATGTTTTATAAGTTTCCAAATCTTCCGGAAGCATATCTAAAGAAAGAATATCGGTTAGTCCATCGTTGTTTATGTCTGCCAGATCGTTACCCATTGAGTAATGCGTAGTATGTCCCAAGCGCTTAATATCCGAGGAAATTAGTTCTTTAAAAGTTCCATCACTTTGATTTATATACAAATAATCATTTTCAAAAAAATCATTACCTACATAAATATCAGGATATCCATCATCATTTATGTCGCTAATTCCAAGTCCCAAACCATATCCAATTTTACCTTGGAAAATACCGGCTTCTCTTGAAACATCTTTATATATTCCATCATCATTCCTATAGAAGCGATCCCCGGAAAGTGAGTCAACTACTAAACGTTGAGATCCCTTGCCATAGGTTCTGTTTGGATGTACTGAATGGTTTAAGAGATACATATCCAGATCTCCATCCAGATCATAATCAAGAAATGCGGCCTGTGTTGAGAGCCCACAAAAATCAAGGCCGTAGGAAGATGCTTCTTCATTAAATTTTGGAATACCTTTTTCATTTACGCCTTTGTTGATAAAGAGCATGTTCCTGCCCTTTATGTCCCCGTAATTGCCGACTTTACAAACATAAATATCAAGTAAGCCATCATGGTTAATATCAACATGTGTAGCTCCTGTGGTCCAGTTTCCAGAATTAGTAATATTGGCCACCCTGGTGACATCTTCAAATTTTAATCCTCCTTTGTTAATGTACAGTTTGTCTTCACCCTGATTGGCCGTAAAATACAGATCTACGAGGCCATCATTATTAAAATCAGCCGAAACGACACCCGCTCCATTGTAGTAATACAGATAGTTTAGAATATTAAGCTCAGGGGTGTCTATTAGACGGTTTTTAAAATAAATTCCGGAATGATCGGAGTCAACTTTGTTAAACAGTTTCTCCTTCTTTTCGTCACAAGCACCTAATAGTAGAATTATGCTTAAAGAAAGTCCTAATATCCTTTTCATTTATGCTCCAAAATAGGACGGCAAGATAATGAAACTAGCAGAAATAGGGATGTATTACTAGTTAATGTTTACCCTATTAAAAGCGAATAATTATACATCCCAGGGAGTTAAAAGTGTACTAAAAGTTAAAAAAAAGAGTCGAATAGTTTCGACTCTTCGCATTATATTTTACAATTTAAATTTTTAATTAATTCCAAAACAAGGCATAAATAGTAGCGATTATGATCATAGCCGCAAACGCCCCAATATTGAACTTCGGACTGGTATTGAACATACCTTTTGTAAGCGGAATGCCTTTTGGATCATCCTTGCCTTTATTTTGATTAAGACTAACTAAAACTATAACCAGCATGGTAAGCAGCGCTGTGTATCCCATCTGATCCAGGAAAGGCACATTGGCAAAGAATACGCTATCAGACCAACCACTGGGAGCTACTTTGAAATAAAAAGCTATAGGTATAGATACTAGTGCCCCTGTGATGGCTGCCCTATTGGTTGTTTTCTTCCAGAATAAACCTAACATAAATACGGCTAAAATGCCCGGGCTTACCAATCCTGTCCATTCCTGTATAAACTGGAATGCCTGATCTATTCCACCCAATAATGGTGCCATGACGCATGCAATTGCAAGTGCTACAGCTGCGGACAGGCGCCCAACATTTACAGTTGTTTTGTCTGAAGCATTTTTATTAATGTATTGTTTATAAATATCCATAGTAAAAATGGTGGAGGTAGAATTTAACATAGACGCCAGGGAAGACACAATAGCAGCTGCCAAAGCCGCAAAAGCGACTCCTTTAAGTCCGGTTGGTAAAAATTGTAATAGCCACGGATATGCTTTATCTGCTTGTTCAAGGGAAGGTAGATTTTGCTGCCCGATTTCTCCAAGACCATTCATGATCTCGGCATCATGTATCATCACATAGGCGGCAATGCCGGGGACAACTACAATAACAGGAATAACTATTTTTAAAAAGGCAGCCAGAATAATTCCCTTTTGCGCTTCTCTTAAAGACTTAGCGGCCAATGTTCTCTGAATAATATATTGGTTAAAACCCCAATAATATAAGTTAGCCACCCACAGACCCCCAACAAGAACCCCCAATCCCGGCAGATTGGCATATTCAGGATTGGACTTATCTAGTATCATAACAAATTTTTCAGGGACAGTTTCATAAACTATTTTCATGCCTTCCAATACTCCCTGCCCGTCGGAGACTGTATTTAACGCCAAGTACGATGTAACTAAACCTCCAAAGACCAGAAAGATAACCTGAATCACATCTGTCCATGCAACAGCAGAAAGGCCTCCGTATAAGGAATATGCTGCCGCAAATAATGACAGTCCAATTACACCATAAACCATAGGAATTCCCATTATGGTTTCCAATGCCAGTGAGCCTAAATACAGTACAGAAGCAAGGTTTACAAAAACATAAAGAGCTATCCAGAATACTGCTAATATTGTTTTTAAATTTGTAGAATACCTTTTCTCAACAAATTCGGGGATGGTATAAAGACCTTTCTCAATAAAAATTGGCAGGAAAAATTTACCAACTATAAGTAAAGTTATTGCTGCCATCCATTCATAGGAAGCAATTGCCAAGCCCACTGCAAATCCTGAACCAGACATCCCGATAAATTGTTCTGCTGAAATATTGGCTGCGATCAGGGAGGCTCCAATGGCCCACCAGGGTAACGATTTACTTGCCAGAAAATAATCTTCTGCATTCTTCTGATGCCCTTTTTTATCTCTGGAGACCCATAAACCTACCCCTAAAATCAGGAAGGCATAGGCAATAAAAATAAAATAATCCCAAAATCCGAAAGATGATGTCATAATTAGTTTGGTTGGTTGTTCGTTTATTGTCAGCTAATTTTTGAATTTAGGTAAAATTCTCCTTTAATTAAAAAATTGACCTGAATATTATTGGCTTTTAACTTTACGCCTAAAGGTATTGATTAATTATATTTTCAAATAATTCCTGTTTACCACTTTGTAATTCTAATTCACCATTAGATTTTGCAATATTATATAGATCATTCAGATCTAATTTCCCAAGTTCATAATCCTTCCCTATACCTGAATCAAAGGATTGGTAGCGTTTTTTACGTAGAGGATTATAGGCGGAAGATGTCATTATCCTGTCAGCAATAAGCAATGCTCTGGCAAAGGTGTCTGCGCCACCAATATGAGCATGAAATACATCATCTATATCAGTAGAATTCCTTCTTATTTTGGCGTCAAAATTAATTCCACCCCCTTGCAAGCCTCCTGCTTTCAAAAATGTGAGCATGGCTTCAGTTACTTCAGTAATATTATTAGGAAACTGATCTGTGTCCCATCCGTTCTGATAATCACCCCGATTTGCGTCAATACTTCCAAGCATTCCATGAGCAACGGCAACTTCCATTTCGTGTTGCATAGTGTGACTTGCCAAGGTAGCATGATTAACTTCAAGATTGAGTTTAAAATCGTCTTGTAAACCGTACTGATGTAGAAATCCAACTACCGTTGCAGCGTCAAAGTCATATTGATGCTTCATAGGTTCCATGGGTTTAGGTTCTATAAAGAAAGTTCCCTTAAAACCTTGTTTTCTGGCATAATCTCTTGCTGTTGCCAAAAAACGACCCATATGGTCCAATTCGCGCTTCATATCTGTATTTAATAAAGACATATACCCTTCGCGGCCTCCCCAAAAAACGTAATTTTCGCCATCGAGAGCCATAGTAGCATCCAGAGCTAGTTTTATCTGGCCTCCGGCCCTCGCCAAAACGTTAAAATCGGGATTAGTAGAGGCACCATTCATATATCTGGGATTAGAAAAACAATTGGCCGTCCCCCATAAAAGTTTTACTCCTGAAGCCGCTTTTTTCTCATTAATATAGTCGACAATGGCTGAAAGTCTCCTTTCAGATTCTGAAAATGAGTTCCCTTCCCTAACCAGATCAAAATCATGGAAACAGAAATAGTCAAACCCCATTTTTGTTATAAATTCGAAGGCAGCATCGGCCTTTGCTTTAGCTGCATCTAAAGGGTCACTAAAATTATCCCAGGGAAAATTTTGTGTACCCGGGCCAAAAGGATCT
>CAJQNH010000225.1 GCA_905479615.1 uncultured Eudoraea sp. | reverse complement strand
CCTCAGGGTCAGAATTTAGTTCCCAAATATTTTCGGCATCATTGAGAACAAACTCCCGGAGAACTAATCTGGGAGTTTCTGTTATGAGTTTTACAGGATGATTCATTCCTTTAACAATTTTATCACAAGCCCAATTTGACCCAGATGATAAATATCGTGGTGAAGCATGCCTTCAACAGCAAAGGAATAAGGGTAAGAGCCCTTAAAATCTGTGTCGTAATAGTGCTCGTCTAAGAATTGATCATCCTTACTTTGCAGAAGCATTATTACGTCTGAAAGGCTTTTTTTATATGCTTCCTGAAGCTTTTCCCAGCCAATAGCTTCCAATTCCTGGTTAGGAGGCCAATTTTCATTGCTATCAGTAGTTAAGCTACCCTTACCGGTTTCGATCTTCAAAATCATATCTTTTCTCCAACTGGTTAAGTGAGCCATTAATTCGGCAATACTATGAAGTTTAGGTAATGGACGTTTAAATGCCTCTTTTGCTGTAATTGTTGCAAGTTTTTTATCAAAGGTTTCTCCTACCCAGGGCTTACCATTTTGAAGCTCATTTAGTTGCCTTATTATCGAATTAATTTGTTTATTCATAACCAAACAGAAAATACTTATCTATTATGAGACGAATTATTTATAGTAATGTATCGAAGACCGTGAAATCATGATATGATATCCAAAGGTTTCGTTTCTTTCCAATTACCCCGGGTAAAATCTGGAAATGACTGTGGAGCTCCGTCATTAGCTACAGAACGTTCACTTAAAGGTGAAACCGCACTCCAGAAACAACCTTCATAAACATTTTGATCAAGGGGTAGGCCATTTCTAAGACATTCAATAATCCGGTAGACCATCATCCCATCCATACCTCCATGCCCACTTTCACTGGTAGTAGAGGACAAGCGTTTGTATAACGGGTGATCATATTTTTCGTAAAGTGCCGCCAGTTGTTCCCCCTCTACCCATTGATGATGACTTTCTGTTATACCATCAATACCACCTTCCAAAGCAACCCGGGTTGGAAAACCGGCCAAAATCCCTTTTGTTCCCTGTATTAAATTAAGTCTGGAATAAGGTCGGGGACTGGTTTCATCCCATTGCACCATAATTGTTCTTCCAAGACTTGACTTAATAATTGAGGTGTTCATATCACCCCCTTTATAATCCAGTTGATTCCATTTATGGTCCGGAGGATAGTTTTCTTTTGCATAAAGAGCGCGACCTCTGGCAGGAGTGGAATAGGAGACCAAACTTTTAAAAGAGTCTTCTGTGCGACCCAGATTCATGTATTGTGCTACCGGACCAAGGCCATGAGTAGGGTAGAGGTTGCCGTTTCTTTTGGCATAATGGTAGGTACGCCAGGAACCTGTTCCGCGTTCAACCTCATCCATCTGTGTCCTTAAATCATGAATATAAGCTGCCTCCCCGTGTAATAAATCACCAACGAGCCCTAATCTGCACATATTTAAAAATAGTAACTCGTCACGACCGTAGTTCACATTTTCCATCATCATACAGTGCTTTCTCGTCTTTTCAGATGTGTCTACAATCTTCCAGAGCTCGTCAATACTAATACCCAGGGGTACTTCAACAAAGGCATGTGCTCCCTTTTTCATTACTTCAATAGCCATTGGAGCATGATTGGTCCAATTTGTTGCAATAAAAACCATATCGGGCTTTACTTCTTCTAGCATCAATTTCCATTTATCTTCGTGTCCGAAATAAGTAGCAATACCCTGATGTCTTTCACCTCTACCCATTTCAGTAACCACTGTAGCCCATTTAGTGGCAAGATCTTCATAGAGATCGCATATCGCAACTATTTCTGTCCCTGGCAGGGCGGCGGCAAATTGTAAATGAGCCGGTCCTCTGGCGCCTACTCCTATTACCGCAATCTTAACGGTTTCTAATTTTGGGGCCGTAAACCCACCCATATACACGGCGTTCGTCTCCCTGCTATTTTGGGCATGACCAGAAATTGGAATGATTGATGCCGCCGCAAGTCCGGCAGCAGATAGTGATGTTTTTTTTATGAAGTTTCTTCGGTCAATATTTTTCATCTGAAAACTTTTTGGACTTAAAAGGTAATTTACAGTTTTTTGACTAAATAAGGAATAACTTCGCTACAAACTAGGAAGGATATCCAATTTGAATATGGGCCTTCAGTATCGATAAATCATATAGTTATAAATGCCTTTTGACTGAGAGGAACCCATATGACTTATTCAACTATTGGTTAAAAGTTTTTATATTACCTAGTTGGAACGATTTATGGGAATGCCCACACTGAAGGTCAATCTTACTTTGTCTATATTATTTACCCAGGATACGTCGAAATTAATCGGTCCCAAAGGCGATCTATAGGAGAAGGTTGCTCCTGTGGATAAAAGCATGCTTGTTTCTATGAGTTCCTGCCATTCCCCATTAGGAGAAAAGGCATCTTTTATATATATACTAAAATCATCAAAACCAACGGACGCGATATTAAAATGCGGTGTAATAAATACTTTTTTTATTGGATTTAATTGAATACCAATATTTAGTTTAATGAATTGATTTAAATTCAATTCATCATCGCGCAACCCTGTAAACATATAGCTGTCTTTATTGGGCGTTACCATATTTCCACCTAAAAAGTATTTAGCGGCATAACCATAATCTGTAAAAGAGACATCATTGGATTGTAGTTGATCTTCAAAAATAAAACCAAAAGACGCTCCAAATATTCCAGTTATCTTCTCTTTAAACGGAATCCTTTCCTCAAACTCCGCACTAAATTTTGTAAATCCGTTGGTACTTCCTTTCACACCGGTAAGGTCAATATCGCTAAAGGAAAGATTAACATCATTTAATAAAGACCTGCCTACTCTTGCATTAAAGAAAGAACCTTTGGTTGGAAAGAAAACATCATTTAAAGTATTGCGTAAATAGTGCGCATAGACTTCTATATTGTTCGAAAAGTAATCTTTGAGTGAAAGAATATTATCTTCGATATCCGGATCAATTTTTGGACTTATTTCAGTGTAATTATAATTAATACCTAAACCCACATAACTCTTTAAAGAGTTAATATTTTTATTTAGCTCATTATCATATAAAAAGTATCTGTATTTCATATCATCTGTGGCGCTGCCACCTATGTAAACTTTTTGCTTTAATTGCTCCCCATAAATTTCGGATCGCCACCACCATTCCTTTTGATCCCCAAAATTTTTCTGGTACTGTGTTCTAAAATGGGGTTGTTCTGCAACATCCAGTGTTAACAGCAGCCTGGAAGCCTCTCCTATAGTGTTTCTTCCGGTATAGTTTAGAATTAAGCCAACCCCTCTGTATGCATCGTAGTGTAATGATCCATTTAATTGATGTTTAGATTTTTCAAAGCCGTTTATTTCAATTCCCAGCTTATTATCCCGAGTATAGGAAGCAAAAGTAATTTGTCGAAAGAGATTAGTTCCCATGGCTCTGTCTATTCCTTCTATAAGTGCCTCTGGTTTATATTTTTTATTTGTTTCAATATTGGTTCGTGCTTTAACAAGTTTTAGATTATCCTCACTAATATTTTTGTAGATTATTGTATCCAATATAAATTCAGGTTCTACATCAGGGAGTTCATGACTTCTTTTTGGATAATCCTTTAATTTTTCAGAAAGCTCCACTAAGGCACCCTTGTTTTGCAATGTTGCAATTTTGCCTTCTTCATAGATTTCCCTACTTTTTGAAAAATCGCCGGTAGAATAACTTAAATTAGGAATATGATCTATTAGTATATTACATAACCTTCGATTCTCTGGATTTATTAGATTACTGGTTAGCATCCCGGTTTGAAACAAAATAGTAGCAATATTATCTAATTTTTCAATGGGTGCCATGCCACCACCAACATCACTTCCTATAATGATGTCAGCTCCCATTTCTTTGGCAACATCAGTTGGAAAATTATCAAGTATGCCTCCATCCACTAAAAGTGTATTTTCGTAGGATACTGGTTTAAATATACTGGGAATAGACATACTCGCCCTCATGGCTACAAGTAAGGACCCTCCGTCAATGATCACTTTCTTGCCATTAACAATATCGGTAGCGATAGCTCTATAAGGTATTACAAGTTTATCAAAATCATTTACACGGTAAACCGGATAGGTGAGCAAAGACAAAAATTCCCTTAAGTTCTGATCATTTACTAATGCATCATTTATTTGCGGTTTTCCTTTCTTTAAATCTAAATTTACCAGATATTTCTTAAATTCACTTTTTTCTTCCACGCTAACATCAGATAAAGAAATATCCCCACTTAAAAGTTTGTCCCAATTGGCATTCAGGGCAATATTGGCAATGCTGTCGCCCGAATATCCCATGGCGTATAGACCCCCAACAATACTTCCCATGCTGGTACCCACCACCAGATCCGGAACAATTCCTAAGGAATCAAGAGTTTGAATAAATGGAATATGCGCAATTCCTTTTGCTCCACCACCACTCAATACCACAACAACTTTTGGTTTTTTTTCCTGTGCTGAAAGAAATGGAGGGATTCCCATTAAAAGCACAAGGAAGATAACTTTAAAGTATTTTCTGATCATTTTTATACGTAATAAATATATCCACTATTTTTTTAAGAATCTTGTTTAGGTTTTTGCTCATCTGGTGGTAATTCCTGATTCTCAGCCCTGGGGATGTTTTTAATTCCCCGTGGGATATGAATTACCCGTTGCGGGAAGGGGATTTCTATATTTTGTTCTTTAAATTTGTTATAAATACTTAAGGTGATATCACTTTTGGCCTGCAACCCATCTTCAAAATGAACCCAGAAAAGAAGCCTGAAGTTTAACGAACTCTCGCCAAATTCGCTAAAAAGGGCTCTTGGTTGCGGAGTTTTTAATACATCATCATGCTCATTGGCTATCTCAACAAGTAGTAGAAGAATCTCATTGGGGTCTGAATCGTAGCTGGTTCCAACCAAAATTTCAATTCTTTTAATATTATCTGATAGTGTCCAGTTAATCAGATCATTCGAAATTAAATTATTATTTGGAACAACTACTTCTGCACCTTCATAAGTACTTATCTTGGATGATCGCACACCTATTTTCTTAACTGTACCCAGTAAATTGTTTACTTCTACGCTATCGCCAGGTAAAATAGGTCTTTCAAAGACCAGTATAATTCCCGAAACAAAATTTGAAATAACATTTTGCAAGCCAAACCCGATGCCCAGACCAAGGGCACCAGCCATTAAATTAAATTTACTTAAATCTATTCCGAGTGCAGAGAGGGCCAATATAAAGCCAAAAGCCAGAATAAAATAGCGGATTACCAATGATATTGCTGCCGGGATTCCTTTAGGTAATTTTACAATTTTTAAATTAACCTCTTTGCCATCTAACAGAAAAGAAACAAAACTGGTAATCAGAAAAGAAGCGGCAAGAATTCCTATAAATGTCAATATGGTGTCTAGTGTAAATGTAATACTTCCTACTTTATAGGGCTCAGAAAGGATGCTGTTAATTAATTCTGTAAGTGGCACTAGCAGATCTATCATTTTAAGAAAATAGATAGCCAGGAATATCCCTATCAGGACCTTTAAAGTTTGTGATACCTTTGACTCAATTGCCCTTTTTATAGTAGGATCATAGTTATTTCTTCTACAATAACTATTATGTATTATACCGGTTGAAACAGCATTAGCTATTTTTAACATTGTAATGAACACTATAAATATTTCACTACTTTGCATACATATTTTTAAGGCTAAATCTGTCAGGTTGGTGTATCCTAAAACATTAGCGATAACCGAGATAAGAAGAAGAAAATATACTACAGGCGTGAGTCTAATCAGGTAAACACCCATGCCTTTTTTATAAAACTCCTTTGTTTTTAAAAATGGATAAGTGAAATAAAACAAAATGGACGCAATCAGAAGTGCCTGAAATAAGAGATATAGCCTGTAATGTGGAGATGAAAACCAAAAATAAGTTTTGCCAACATCAAGAATAAAAATTAAAATTACAAAGAAGATGATATTCTTGAATCGTTTATCGAGATAGGGTTGTAACAATGGCAAAGTAGAAATAAGCAGTAATAAAGCCAAAATATCATCAAAAAGCTGAGGGGTATTGATAAAGAAAAATATGGCACATACGATAGAAATAAAGACGATACACCAAGCTGTTTTATTTGTTATGAGATATTTTGCATTTTGTAAATCTTCATGAGGTTCCTTAAAATCATATTTTAGGAAAACTTTTTTTAAATAAATAATCACAGTTGTGAAGAGTGCAATAATTAAGATAAATAAGTAAATATCATTTTCACTGGACTTTATAAAACTGAAAATATTTGAAATATTTGCCGAAATTGATTCTACACCAGCTTTTTGAGAAGTATCTTTTTTAACCGTTTTAAATGAGGTCTTCCATAAAGGTGGATGCCTTAAATAAAGTAATTTGTATGCATTAGAGTTTTTTAGCGTTAACAATTCCTCTATGACTTCTTCAATAATAAAAATTTGATCACTAATTTGGGATTCCAGGTTCAGAAAGTAATTATTTTCATCTTTAATTTTCGTAAATATAGCCTTTACTTCCCCCTGTACTTTTTGTATATCAGCCAGTAATTGAGGAGGTACATTTTCCAATACTGCATTTTGATAGGTTAACTCCCAGGTTTTTTGTTTAAAATATATCTCTTCGATTAAGATGGCATTTCGCTTTTCGTAAACATTTATTGTCGATTCCCATTTTCTTAAATAGTCTAGAAATCCATTCCATTTTTTAATTTGATTATCTACTTTTTGCCTGTTGGGATTTGCCCCTATAAACCTTTGTGCATATTTCTGGCTTTCACTGATAAAATCAACATAAAGGGGGAGCATGGAATCAATTTTCATGACGCTTTTCCTCGGCTCAGTTTTCTTCTCAGTCTGCTTTAGTTGTTTGATTGTGCTTTCTATCTCCTGAATAATGTTGATCACAGGAATGGCCTCTGGTTGGGTTACCAGGGTTGAATCAATTGTCTTTGTTTCTGAAGATACTTGCGATAGTATGGCTACCGGAGTTAACAATGCGCCACAAACAACTAATAAACTTAAGAATAATTTAAATTTTGTAAACATAAGAAGTGCTATTAAATCCGAAGGCTAATATAATCTTTTTCTTTTGTAGACAGCCTCATTCCAGCACAGACCTTGTGGTTTTTTGGAATTACTGGGCTTTTATAAATCTTCTTTTTTAAAAGACAAAGTTTCATTTCCGTTGCCATCGGTGAATTTAAGAAATTGATACTCGACCTTGTAATTTAATGATTTGAATAGAGCCTGATCAAAACTATCCGGGACAGCCATTTCCATACACATCATTTTTGTACTCATCACAGGACCAAATGTTATTGTATCTGAAGTTATGTTTTCGATGCTTCCCGAATAGTTATTGCAGCCATTGTTTCCAAAAACTCTCATTTCAGAAAGTTTGAATTCTATGGTTGGAAGAGGGTTGCCCGGACTGACGAGATTCCCATGGATACTATACAAGATCCACTTTGTATTCAGGTCAAAACGGCTATCCCTTTGTTTTTCCAGGACATTTATTAAAGAGTATTTATTGCCGGATGCATCTGCTGGTAAATTTTCTTCATCCAAAAGATCTTCTTTAATTTCAATTTTCTGAAAGTATCCGGGCTCCCAAATAAACCCCTCAATTTCGGTATAGAATAATTCCCACTGTGGCGTGTCCATGGAATCACCTTTATGAATCATTAAGCATTGCATCTGACCTGCGCCATTCGTGCAGTTATTTTTCATGCTATTTACCCAATAAATAGCGTTTTTTTGAGAACTACAGCCTTCCAGAATAAAAATAGAAGCAAAAATCATCAAAATTGTCAGATAACTTTTAATCATATTATTAGTTGTTTTCATATGTGCGGCGTTGAATATGATTTTTATCATTTCCAGTGCATTAATCTTAGGATATCTTCGAAGGATTAAATGTATCTAAAAATTAATTAACATGATAAAAAAAAGAATCCTTATCATGGGAGCTGCCGGCCGTGATTTTCACAATTTCAATACCGTATACCGGGATAATGAGAGCTATGAGGTAGTAGCTTTTACGGCAGCACAAATTCCTAATATCTTAAATCGTAAATACCCACCTTCACTGGCGGGAGAATTATATCCTTCCGGCATTCCAATTTATGATGAAAAAGACCTTACACAATTAATTGTTGATCTCAAAATTGATGATGTTGTTTTTTCTTATTCGGATGTCTCCTATGAACAACTAATGCATAAAAGTGCCCTTGTAAATACTGCGGGTGCAAATTTTGTCTTACTGGGCAGAAAAGAAACCTCGGTTAAGAGCACTAAACCAATAATTAGTGTTGGCGCAACCCGAACAGGTTGTGGTAAGAGTCAGACTGCCAGGCGATTGATTGAGATCCTTATTGAAAATGGACTTAAAGTTGTGGCCATCCGACACCCTATGCCCTACGGAGACCTTGAGGCACAGAGGGTACAGCGCTATGCCCGCCTGGAAGACCTGGAGAAATACGACTGTACCATTGAAGAAATGGAAGAATACGAACCTCATATTGTCAGAGGAAATGTCATTTATGCAGGAGTGGATTATGAAGATATAGTCAGGGCGGCTGAGAATGATCCGGATGGTTGTGATATCATTGTATGGGATGGAGGAAACAATGATTTTCCTTTCTATGTGTCTGATTTGCATATTACCGTTACGGATCCTCACAGAGTAGGCCATGGAACAAAATATTATCCCGGAGAAGTCACTTTAAGAATGTCTGATGTTGTTATTATAAATAAAATAGACAGTGCACGCCCGAAAAAAATTGATAAACTCCGAAGATTAATTACTCAAGTTGTTCCAAACGCTATTGTAATTGATGCTGCCTCACCAATAAGTGTTGAAGATCCGTCCGTAATCCGAAATAAAAGGGTGCTAGTGGTAGAAGATGGGCCAACATTAACTCATGGAGGCATGAAACTTGGAGCAGGTACTTTGGCTGCGAAAAAATTTGGAGCTTCTGAGATCGTAGATCCCAGGCCATACCTTGTAGGGCAATTGAAGGATACCTTTGAGACTTATCCAAAAATTGGAAAATTATTACCGGCTATGGGGTATGGTGTTCACCAGCTCAGAGATCTGGAAGTGACTATAAATAGTTGTGATTGCGATGCAGTAGTTATTGGTACGCCCATAGATTTAAACAGGGTGATAAATATTAGAAAACCAAGTACGCGGGTTTTTTATGACCTTCAATCTATTGGGAAACCAAGCCTGGAAGAAGTAGTTGAGGAATTTTTAATAAAGCACAATATTGAAACCGGGATAGAAGAGCTGGTTGAATAGGCTTTAAAGACCAAATTTATTTCTCTCAAAAGATTAGTAAAGAGTGCGATCGCACTCTTTACTTTTTTAGGATTCGCCAGCTTCAAATGATAAATAAAGTTGCTGTAATTTCGCTTCTTTTTCAGGGGTTAGTGTAAAAAAGATGTTTATTACTCCATTCTCGGTCTTAATGCTAAATCTTCCCCTGAGTTGATTATCAGGTTTAATTTCATTTGTGCTGATAACTGTGCCTGCTTTATCAAAAATCTCTTTTACCTCCGCCATCCAGCGTTCACGGGATTTGTCCATATAGAAATTTTCGGCCAACAGTTCCACTTCCAAATCAGGACTCCAGGTTTGAATTAATTGACTTACTTGTTGCTGTCTTTCCTTTAAAATAGCTGATACGGGAAGTTTTCGAGGCTCCAAGTCCAGGCTTTCAAATAGTAATTTTTCTATCTTTTTAAGGGGCCATGGAGCTGTATAGGTAAGATTACCAAAGGCCATTATCCCAACTCCATAGTCTGGATAAAATACATAATTACTTCCAAAACCGGGTAGTGCACCGCCATGTCTGACCAATTTTAAGCCTTTACAATTAGTATGAATCCCTAATCCGTATCCGTATCCGGAAACTGATGCACAAGGTTTCTCGTTGAAGTCTGTGGCTTCCTTATTTAAGCGTGAAAATTGAGGCGTATGCATTTCTCTCAAAGAACTTCGCTTAACGGGTCCGTTATCTTCATCGCTTCTGGGCGGCCAGGCAGAAAGGTGAAAACTAACATATTTACTAAAGTCTTC
>CAJQNH010000224.1 GCA_905479615.1 uncultured Eudoraea sp. | reverse complement strand
AACAACTAATACCAAAAATTGGAAACCGGCCAAATGTTTCAAATAGATCTGGTAGAGCGTTGCAAAGCCAACGATCGTAAAGCACAATTAAAGCTTTACAGGCAGTACTGTGATGGAATGTATTATGTGGCGAAACGATTTATAAATGACCCAGATGATGCCGAAGACGTTTTACAGGAATCCTTTATTAAGGCGTTTCAAAAGATAGATCAATTCAAAGGTGAAGTTACATTTGGCGCATGGTTAAAGCGAATTGTTATCAACAAGAGTATAGACTTTCTTAAATCTAAAAAGGAGCGCTTTCAGGAACTTAATGAAAATAGCGTACATATTGTTGAAGATGAGGACTGGTCTGTAGATGATGGAATATCAATTGATGAAGTAAAAGAAGCAATAAGTCAATTATCAGAGAAATACCGACTTGTTGTACAACTTTATCTTATGGAGGGATTTGATCATAGTGAGATCTCTGAAATTTTGAATTTGACAGAAACCACAAGCAGGACCCGATTGTTAAGAGGTAAAGGGCATTTAAAGGAATTACTTAAAGAAAAACGTTATGGCACAGGATCTTAGAGAATTGTTTAAGGAGGAGACGGGTAAAAGGTACCCAATGAAAGATGGGCACGAAGAGCGGTTTTTAGATTTATTGGATAAAGAGTTGCCCTTAAAAAGAAAATCAGCTTTTTATTTTATAAAAATTGCAGCCTCAGTATTAGTGCTTTTTAGCCTGGGGATTTATACCTATATAAATTATAAAAATGATGTGCAGACACATCCCGAAATTGTAGAAACAGAAACGGAGAACACAAAAGATCAGGGCTATTCTCTGGGGGATCTTTCCCCGGAATTAAAGAAAATAGAAAATTACTATGTAGCCAATATAAACCTGGAATTATCTCGTTTGGAAGTCTCTAATGAAAATAAGGCAATGGTAGATGATTATATGCGCCGATTGTCCGAGTTGAATGAGGAATACAAAAAGTTAAATATAGAATTGAATGAAATTGGCCCAAATGATCAGACCATTAACGCCCTAATCAAAAATTTACAGTTAAGGTTACAGTTGTTGCAGAAGTTAAAAGAAAAATTAAATCAATTAAAATCATCAGAAAATGAACAAGTTACATCAAACAGTGTTTAAAAGTTTTGCCCTGAGTCTTTGCCTCTTTACAGTTGGCAGCTATGGACAAGTTCAGTCTAAAAAGTATAAAGAAACATTTACAGTAGGGAATGAGGCTGTTGTTAATATCAACACAAGTCACGCTGACATTGAATTTACAACCTGGAATAAAGATCAGGTAGTAGTTGAAGCCACCATTGAACTTGAAGGCGCTACCCCCGAAGAAGCAGAAGCGTATTTTAATAACGGAGGTATCAAAATCCTTGGTAATAGTCAGGAAATATCTATAAAAACAGGTGGGGAAAATGCATGGATTATAAGAGGGGCACATGGTGATGACAACATTATTATGCATATTCCGGAAATCCCCGAGATCCCCGAATTAGAACCTCTTTTTCTTGACTTACAAATCCCTGATATTCCGGAAATACCAGAGATAATTATGGAAATGCCCATGCCCCCGATGCCTCCAATGCAATTCAAAAATTTTGATTATGAGGCGTATGAGAAAGATGGTGAAAAGTACCTGAAAGAGTGGTCAAAGGAGTTTGAAAAGAATTTTGATGAAGAGTATCAAAAGGAAATGGAAGAGTGGGGTAAAGAGATGCAGGCAAGGGTTGAGGAACGTGAAAAAGCTCGGGAAGAAATGATGAAGGAGCGTGAAGAAATGATGAAGGAAAGAGAAGAAATGGGCGAAGAAAGGGAGGAAATGAGAAGGGAAGTTCAGGAACTAAGACGTGAAGCCCAGGAAGAAAGGCGTGAGGTTATGGAGGAGCAGAGAAGAATTGCACATGAACAACGCGAGGTTCACAAGAATGTTATTATTTCCAGGCAAGGGAAAGATAGTCCTAATATTTTTTATCGATCTTCAGATGGAGAAGAAAAGAATTATAAGATAAAGAAGACCATCAAGATTAAAATGCCAAAATCAACTAAGCTCAAAATGAATGTACGACATGGTGAGGTTAAGCTGGCAGAGAATACAAGAAACATGAATGCAACCTTGTCTTATGCAAGGTTGCTTGCCTCTACTATAGATGGCGAGAAAACAAATATCGTAGCTTCCTATTCTCCGGTGTCAGTTCAACGATGGAATTATGGGAATTTAAATATCAATTTCTCAGATGAAGTGGCTTTAAAGGATGTAAATATATTGACTTTAAGTGCTACTTCCTCTTCCGTTACCATTGATCGTTTACTTAAAAGTGCCCAAATTAAAAATGACCTTGGCGCTTTAAGGATCAATACAATTGCTAATGATTTTAAGAATTTGGATGTATCCATACAGAATGGGGAAATGGTTTGTAAATTACCCGTTACTCCATTTAGCATTACTGTAGACGGTACTTCTTCTGATTACTCCGGCCCATCAGATCTAAAATTGGTGTCCGAAAAAAACGGAAATAGCTTTGTTCACAACGGTTATTACATGCAAAAGAATTCCGGGAAGTCAATAGTAATAGATTCCAGATACAGTGACATCCTGCTTCAACAATAGCTACTCCTTTAACTTCATAGGCTGTAATTTATCTGCATCAATCTACCCCTGATCTTTATCCTCCTCAGCAACAAAAGGATATCTAATAAAGTTTTCCCTTTCTTACTTCCATCATTTTCCATATAGCTTAGCCTGAAACCAATGTTTTATTGCATAAATACCATTCTTATAGGACCTTTAAAGACTATAATGATTTCAGGGTAGTTGCTATTTCAGTTTTTGGAACCTTAATATATGAACGTCATCTTTTTGGTTTGTCTTGTTTCACCATAGCTTACCGAGATGGTTCTAAGCAAGGAGTTTGAAGCTAAACATTTCATAAGTCTTAAGTTCGGGTAGTTAGTGAATTATAAATTCAATTCATTGTTCCATTGAACTATTTTGTTGTTATACATAGCGTCTAAACCCATTTGAACACATGCAGCAGCTTTAGTGCCGGTAGTAATATTTGAAGTGGGAACTGTATTATCTAATATATTGTTCTTAAAGTCAATTAATGCCTGAGTACTAGGGTCTGCATGCTCTATATCAAGTGGAATGCCTTTTCCTTCGTCCCATTTGATGGTAGCTCCTGAAACTCCGTCAACCTCCTGAATTTCCTTTTTGTAGTTCCCTTCGGGAAAGAACCATGCATTGACATAATCAAGGATTAGTGTTCCCTTATCTCCCAGGACTTTTATTTGGTAATCATCTTTTGAATTACTGGTTAAACATGTAAAAGTAGCTTTTACACCATTGGGATAACTATAGATAAGGTGCACATTGTCAAAAGTTTCACGACCATCTTTCCAGTAGTCAATTCCTCCCACACCTAATACTTGGTCTGGAGTTGCATTTAAAACCCAATTAGCGAAATCAATCTGATGTGAACATAATTCAGCTACCAAACCACCGGAGTATTCACGATACATTCTCCAGTTGATAGCTCTTTCCAGATTAGAGTCGGTTACCGGCCTTCTCCAGTTTCCATTTCGGTTCCATTGACATTCAATAGCGGTTACTTTACCTACTTTTCCATTCTGGATAAGTTCTACCACATGCCTGTATAAACGTGAACTATGGTATTGATGTCCGGTTTGGAAGATCTTATCTGAATTATTTACTTTATCTCTTAACTGGATTATGCCATCAAATCCTTTGGCCATAGTTTTTTCACAAAAAACATGCTTACCGGCATCAATTGCATCAATTGCTATTTGTGAATGAGTATTAAAAGGAGTTGCAACCAGGATAGCATCTATATCTTTCTGCTCCAGAAGTTTACGATAGTCTGAATATCCTTTGGCTTTTCCAGACGTATTTGCAATGCCTTTTTGAAGTCTGAATGGCAAAATATCGCAACATGAAATCACGTTTAACTCCGGAATATCATTCATAATATTTATCAGTCCGGCCCCACGATCTCCCGTACCTATCACACCAATGTTCATGGTATCTGCAGCTTTCTTAGGATAGGCTATACCAGATTCCATAAAACTTGTAGTTCCCAAGGCGGCTGTTGCCAAACCGCTTTTGATCACAAATTCTCTCCGCTTCATACTTAAATTTACCTATAATTTTGGTTCCCAACCATTTTCATATTCCCTTTTCCAGGCGGCCATTGCTTGCTTATTATTTAATATTTTACCTGTCTTGGTATCTACTTTAAGCGTTTCTCCGGCATCCTGGGCCATATTCCCTAAATGACAAAGCATAGTAGTTATGCTTGCATCAGCTATGTGAGAGTTTTGCTTTTCATCTAACCGAATGGCGTTAAAGAAATTAGCAATATGCATCCCGTCCAGATCACCGGCGCCCATAGTATCTATTGTAGCGCTACCTCCTGTTTCAAATTCAAATTTGATGGGTCGCCCGTCCAGGTCATATAATTTATAACTTTCTCTGCTTAGCTCTATAGTTCCTTTACTACCATATATAGTGGCTCCTCTCCCGGGTTGTTCGGGTTTCATAACACCGCGGCTGTGCCCGTTCCAGGTAATAAACTTATTCTCACTGAATGTATACGTCACCTGCTGGTTATCGGGAAACTGCCAATCGTCATCATAGGCATATTTACCTCCAAAAGAAGTAACCGTCTCAGGGAGATCAACTCCCAGTGCCCAGCGGCAGATATCTATTTCGTGGGTGCCGTTGTTGTGAATTTCACCCGTTCCCCAGTTACGAAACCAATGCCAGTTATATGGATGAATATTATCTTTATACCCTTTCCTCGGTGCCGGTCCCTGCCAAAGATCCCAATTTAAGGTTGATGGTACCGCTATATCAACTCCATTTCCAATAGATGAGCGGCTATTGGAATAATAGGCCTCCCCCTTATAAACATTTCCAATAATACCGTTTCTAATATCCCTTACGGCCGTAATAGAAGTCCTTGCAGAACGTTGCTGGTTACCCATCTGTACTTTCTTTCCATACTTTTTCTGTGCCTCAACCAACAAGTCATTTTCGTAAGGGTTATGACTGCAAGGTTTTTCAACATAAACATGTTTTCCTGCCTGTAAGGCCATTATTGCCATTGGGGCATGCCAATGTTCAGGTGTTGCGATAAATACAGCATCAACATCTTTATCTTCCAGCATTTTTCTGAAATCTTTTTCCACTTTAGGGATGTAACCAATTTTTTCCTGACACCAGATATTATGTGCTTCAATAATGGTGTCATCCACATCACAATTGTAAATGATTTTTACATTTGGACTTTTTGAAATACCCATAGTCAGGGCTTTTGCACGGCTTCTTACACCTATAACAGCAACCTGTAATTGATCATTGGCCCCTAAAACACTTGCATTAAGGGTTCCCGGCATGGCAAAAGTACCTAAGGTTATGGCAGCACTTCCAACTGTGGTTTTTTTAATAAAATCTCTTCTTGTAGTCATGGTTTATTCGCTTAGGATTGGTCTTATTTTAATATTCTTAAATGCAACACGATCACCGTGGTCCTGAAGCAGTATAAGGCCCTGGTCTGCTTCTCCGAAATTTGGCCAGATCTTGTATTTACTCTCTGATACCAATTTTTTATAAGTGTCACTTTTTCGTTCGTATTCCAGAACTTTCATGCCATTTAACCAATGTTCCACATGGTTATCTTTAGAAAGAATTCGCGCATGGTTCCATTCACCAATTGGATTCACAGGTTTATAAGGATCAACCATTATAAGATCATACAAAGACGCCATGGTTCTGCTGCCTTCGTGATTGCCTAATTTGGCATCAGGATGATTGTCATCATCCAGAATTTGGTATTCAAGTCCAATTGAGGATCCGGGACCTTTGTTGAGGTCGGTATTCACAAAATATTTTATACCGCTGTTGGCACCTTTTGTAAGTTTAAAATCTACTTGTAACTCAAAATTGCCATAAAGGTCATCCGTTACAATATCGCCGCCAGCTGTAGCTTCTTCCCCACCTGATGATAACACTATAAGCTCACCATTTTCTATGATCCAGCCTTCAGCCGGGAAGTCATCGAGGCGTGCTCCCCGCCATCCATTGGTCGTTCTACCATCCCATAGGAGTTTCCAACCATTTTTTTCTTCATCAATGGTGAGTTGGTTTTTAGTAATGATTGGTGTAAGTGTACTTTTCCTTGCATATTTAGCAAGGCTGTCTGTAAGGATTCTAATGTTTTTCCATTGAATTTCTGTACC
>CAJQNH010000223.1 GCA_905479615.1 uncultured Eudoraea sp. | reverse complement strand
TATGCTCCAATGTTAGTTCCATTTTATTACGATGAATCCAAATATGATTCTTATATAGAACAATTGGGGATATCATATCCAACCTTAAGAAACGATCAATTGGAATCACAAAAAGAAATGAAGTGAAAGTGAGTATTCTAAAAAATTTAATGTCGTTCGTCCTGTTTTTTATCCTCGCAAGCAGTTGTAAGCAAAATGAAGGAAAACAGGTGCCAGAAATAAAGTTACCGCGCATAGCAATAGCGGGCCTGGCTATAGAATCCAGTACTTTTTCTCCCGCTCAAACCCATGAAGAAGCATTCCATGCCAGGGTTGCAGAAGATGTTTTCTCCTTTTATCCGTTTCTTGCTGAAGATTCAGTTAACCGAAAGCGGGCTGAATGGATCCCTACCTTAAGGGCGCATGCCCTTCCGGGTGGGATTGTCACCAGGGAAGCCTATGAATCACTTGTGTCAAAAACTCTGGCTATGCTTAAGAAAAATGGCCCTTATGATGGTTTATTTTTTGACATTCACGGGGCTATGAGTGTTGTAGGTCTGGAAGATCCGGAGGGCGATTTTATCCTGCGTGTTCGTGAAGTGGTTGGATATGAAACTCTGATATCCACCTCAATGGATTTACACGGCAATGTATCCCGCCGCCTGGCCGAAAACTCAGATCTGATTACCTGTTACCGAATGGCACCCCATGAGGATGCTCTGGAATCAAAAAAACGAGCAGTTGATAATCTTTTAAGCAGATTAGAAAACGGAAAAGGAAAACCAAAATATAAAGCCTGGATACCAGTTCCAATATTGTTGCCGGGAGAAAAAACCAGTACCAGGATAGAACCGGGAAAAAGCTTGTATGCAATGTTGCCTGATGCTACAAAAAGTAAAGGAGTCATTGATGCTGCTATCTGGATCGGATATGCATGGGCAGACGAAGCCCGTAACCATGCAGTGGTTATGGTAACGGGAGATGATAAAAAAGAAGTGGGTGATGCCGCTGAAAAGTTAGCACAGCATTTTTGGCAGGTCAGATCAGAATTTGAATTTGTGGCCCCTACCGCCACTTTATTGGAAAGTCTTGACATGGCCATTGCCAGTGAAAAAAAACCTTTCATGATCAGCGACATGGGGGATAACCCTACCGCCGGAGGTGCAGGGGATGTTAGCTGGACCCTTAAGGAAATATTGGCTCGAAAGGAATTCAAGTCCAATAGCCGACACTCATTAATATATGCATCAATTCCCGGACCAGAACTAATTGAAAAGGCCAAAGAATTAAAAGTTGGCGATCTTATTAAAGCCCCAGTTGGTGCCATGGTAGATGATAGATACGCAGGACCTGTTGAGCTGGAAGGAATTATTATGGCCATTGAGCATGGCGACAAGCATGCGGAGACCGAAGTAGTAGTTAGAGTAGGCAGTGTGGATGTTATTGTAACCAAAAAGCGTAAGCCATATCATAAAGAAGCCGATTTTACCCGATTGGGGTTAAATCCAAGGGAATCTGATATTGTTGTCGTTAAAATTGGTTATCTGGTACCGGAGTTATATAATATGAGGGCTGCCTGGATCATGGCGCTTACTCCCGGAGGTGTTGACCAGGATCTGGAGCGTCTTGGGTATAAAAACATTATAAGGCCTATGTACCCATTAGATAAAAACATGGCTGAGCCCGATTTAAAAGCGAGGTTTGTACCAATGTCTAATGAATTAAATCCTCTGAAATGAGTCAATCTTTAAAAGAAAACAAAGAAAATGCCATCGCATTTTACGAAATGGCCTATAACGGTAATCCTAAAAAAGCAGTAGAGTTATACGTAGGTGCAGACTACATACAACATAACCCGTTGGTTGGAGATGGGCCTCAACCCTTTATTAATTACTTCAATCGCATGGCCAGTGAATACCCCGATAAATCAATTGAGTTTGTCAGATCTGTAGCTGAGGGAGATTTAATTGCCCTGCATACACATCAAACCTGGCCTGATCAGAAGGAATATGTTACTATGGACTTCTTTAGGTTTGATGCAAATGGTAAAATTGTGGAACATTGGGATTCCATGCAACAAATACCAAAGACCTCGGAAAATAACAATACAATGTACTGATTATGCAAGCCAATAAATCAAAAAATATTCCTACCTTTAATTACAGTATTTGACTACTATAAACACGTCCTGTCAATTAAAGCATTAGCAGATTTCTGGCCAATCCTATAATTTTCCTTGATAAACTAAGCGGGATATTATGTGATTAAACAACCAGCAGGAGTTTTTGAAAAAACCAATGAAAAAACTAAGAAAAATCATATCTGAAAATTTATCCGGGAAAAAAGTTGCTATACTTTTCTTTCTTACAAATTCGGTTTATGCATTTATGCTATTTGTAACCATTCCCAAAACGGTTGCTTTCTCTGGCGGAATGAAATTATTGGATATGATGCCCCAGGGATATGATTTTGAATATGTAAACGAACTGTTCAGCAAGCTTGGAGAAGAGGGCCGTGAAGTTTATTTATATAATCAAATCCCGATAGACATGATCTATCCTTTGCTTTTTGGAATAACCTATTGCCTTTTAATCGCTTACTTTCTGAAAAAGTTAGACAAATTAAACACCTCTTTTTTCTATTTATGTCTGGTCCCAATCGTCGCCGGGATCACAGACTACCTGGAGAATTTTGGCATAATAAACATGCTAAATACCTATCCAGACTTGTCAATGACTCAAGTAAGTATTACAAACACTTTTACAGTAATAAAGAGCCTGTCAACAACGAGTTTCTTTCTGATATTGATTGGGATTATAATAACTGTTGGATTTAAGAGGTTAAAATGGAAATAAACCATATTTCCTATTACTCTAAAAAGACTACTAGCTCATCTTCATCGATTGTGAGGTACCTGAATCTTCAACGGCGATATAAATACGCTCACCTTCGATCACCCGAAGAATTGACATAATTCCAATTCATACTATAAGATGATAATGGCAATTAAATAAATTTTTAAATACTGCAACTATAGTTCATTAATGGTTGTCTATTGAGGGTATTTTTCCCTAAATTTATAGAAGGTTTTGACGCTAATAGAATGATAGCTTAGAGAAGTTACTAAGTTGCATAATTTAGTTAAAATGATGATATGAATACAAAACTTCTTATCCAGGAATAAATGACCTACATAGACTATTATAAAATATTAGGGATTAATAAAAAAGCCTCTGCAAATGATATTAAAAAAGCCTATCGGAAAATGGCTCGAAAATACCATCCCGATCTAAATCCGGGTGACAAAGAAGCAGAGAAGAAATTCAAGGAAATAAACGAAGCCAACGAAGTTCTGAGCAATCCGGAGAATCGCAAAAAATACGATAAACACGGGAAAGACTGGAAACATGCCGACGAAATTGAAAAAGCACAGCAACAGCAGCAATATCATAGAAGTAGACAACAAAGAGGTCCTGGCCAATATTCAGAAGAAGACTTTTCAGACTTCTTCGGTTCCATGTTTGGAGGAGGATCTACAGGAGGTCGAGGTAGAAATGTCCAATTTAGGGGACAAGACTACAATGCGGAATTACAGTTGGAACTGGAAGATGTCTATCGTACACATAAACGAACCCTTACTATAAATGGCAAAAATATTAGGTTAACAATTCCGGCTGGGGTCAGGAACGGGCAGGTAATCAAGATTAAAGGTCATGGTGGGGAAGGAGTTAATGGTGGGCCAAAAGGGGATTTACACATTAAATTTTCTATCTTCAATCACTCGAAATTTAAACGAGATAAGGACAACCTTTATGCAACGATTGATCTGGACCTGTACAAAGCCCTGCTGGGCGGGGAGGTTGTTATAGATACCTTTGATGGAAAAGTAAAGTTAAAAGTAAAGCCCGAAACTAAAAACCTTACAAAGGCAAAATTAAAGGGTAAAGGCTTCCCTATATATAAAAAAGAAGGTCAGTTTGGAGATCTGTACATTACGTATCAGATAAAAATACCAACCAATCTTTCAGATAAGGAAAAGGAAATATTTAAGGAATTGGCAAAACTAAGATAGATATGAAGCTAAAAGATTTTATACCAATTGTCCAGTTATGTGAACATTATAGTGTAGAGGTTTCATTTTTTAATGAACTCCATGAAGAGGGCTTAATTAGTATTACTACCCTAGAACAAACTTCCTATCTTCATCAGGATAAAATTAGTGATGTGGAAAAAATGATTCGAATCCACCAGGAATTGAATATAAATACTGAGGGTATTGATGCAGTTTTCAATTTGCTGCAAAAAATTGATAGTTTACAAAATGAATTAAATAAGCTGAATAATAGGTTAAACTTATATGAAAATGATTATTGAAAAAGGAGGCTTACAAAACATATATTAAATTAATTGATTGGAAAAGAGTTTGAAAAAACCAATGGCAAAGTAATTTTGGCTTCTTCAACCGTTGAAATAGTGCGAATTCCAATAGTAAATTTTAACGAAAAAGGTATAACTCAAACAGGCAATGACAATTACTAAACAGCATTTCATCCCCTTCTTTTTACTTTCACTGCTAATTTCATGTAACTCACCTCAAACAGCGGATCAAAAAATTGATTCAGCGTCCAAATCCTTCTCCACATCCTATAGCCCTCCTGTTTTCTCCAATGACAATCGTGTGGAAAAGATAAAGAGCATTTCTGCCGAAATGCAACAACTGATAGAGGAACATGCAAAAGAGCGCAAAATACCCGGGGTTGTATACGGCATAGTAATAGATAGTGAGCTAATTGTTGCAGGGGCTGCCGGGCTGCTTGATATTACAAAGGAACTACCCGCAACTACCGGGTCTGCATTTCGAATAGCATCCATGAGCAAAAGCTTTACGGCTATGGCTATTATGAAACTACGAGATGAAGGAAAATTATCACTCAGTGATCCGGCCGCTGATTATATCCCTGAAATGGCAGTACAGAAATATCTCACTTCTGATTCTCCTGTCATTGATATTGAAAACCTCATGACAATGACCGCAGGCTTCCCGGAAGATAATCCCTGGGGGGACCGTCAGTTAGATGAGTCGGATCAAATGCTCATAAATCTTCTTGCTGAAGGTATTGCATTTTCTAACCCTCCCTCCTATACATTTGAGTACAGTAATACGGGATATGCCCTATTAGGTAATATTATTAGCCGTGTCTCCGGAATGCCTTATCAGCAATATATCACAGAGCATATTTTACTGCCACTTGGAATGACGCATACCTATTGGGAATATGATAAAATTCCACAGGATCAACTGGCTATTGGATACCGGTGGGAAGATGATCAATGGAAACTGGAACCCATGCTTCATGACGGGTCTTACGGTGCCATGGGAGGTTTAATAACTTCTATAGAAGACTTTAGCAAATATGTTAGCTTTC
>CAJQNH010000222.1 GCA_905479615.1 uncultured Eudoraea sp. | reverse complement strand
GAACACGAACTTTTAATTTTGAATCCAGTTCAGACATTAAGGTAAAATGAAATACCTCCGTAATTCCCAGATTTGATAACAAGGTAGCTGCATCACTATCCGCGTTCCAGCCATTCATTTCTTCAAAAGTTACCTGAAGCTCTCCAATTCTATCCGCATTTTCATCAGTATAGTCGGCATAAAGAGCATCTATCTCTTTTTTGATTTTATATAAGGGTTTGTTACCCATAACTACAGTTTCCAGAACTGTTATATCGTCATAGGCATTATGGTTTTGCTCCAAAACAGACATACGCCGGCCAGGTTCAAGGTGTACCTTACCCGAAGTAGGGTCAATTTCACCTGAGAGTATCTTTAAGAAAGTAGATTTCCCTGCGCCATTGGCACCAATGATACCATAACAGTTGCCTTGTGTGAAACTAACATTTACTTCATCGAAAAGTATTCTTTTACCAAATTGAACTGATAAATTGGAAACAGATAGCATACTTCTATTTTTAAAATTTTTGCAAAAATAGGGAAAAATAATCCTAAGTAGCAATAATCATCCATGCGAATAACAGGCTTTCCCAATTAACAGAGATTGTGAACTTTTAACTGTGCCTTAACAGCTTGAGCCTATTGGTTTCACTAGTTTTGTATACTGTAGGCAGCAAAAAATATATGAATAAAACTTTACTATATTTTATTATTTTCTTACTGGCGGCTTGTAATACCAAAGAAAAGAAATCTTCAGCGGTTTATTTTGGTGGTGAAATTGTGAATCCTTCCAGTGAGTATGTTGTTTTGTATAAAGGAGATGTAGTTATAGATACAGCATACCTTGATGCTAATAACAGATTTTCCTTTCAGTTGGATTCAGTAGATGAGGGCCTTCATCATTTTAATCACTTTCCGGAAGAGCAATACGTGTTTTTAGAAGGTGGGGATAGTTTGCAATTAAGGCTAAATACCGTTGATTTCGATGAATCACTTGTTTTTTCGGGAACAAGTGAACAAGTAAATAACTTTCTTTTGGAAATGTTCCTGGCTAATGAACAGGAAGAAGAGTTGATTTATAAATACTACAGCCTTGAGCCTGAATCATTTATACAAAAAACAGACTCCTTAAAAAATATAAAACTTCAATCATTAAATAATCTTTCAACAGAAACTGAGCTTTCGGATGGTGCTATGGAAATAGCCAAAGCAGGTATTATGTATACTTCTTATATCTTCAAAGAGGCCTATCCGTTTTATCATAAAAAGAAAAAGGGTGAGAAATCTATTCATGATCTTCCAGCTGATTTTTATATATATCGGTCCGAAATTAACTATGATCATAATGGTCTATGTTACTATAGGCCTTATTATAATTTCATGAAATATCATTTAGGCAATCTTTCCTATATGGATTGCAAGAACGGTTGTGGAACACAGATTAAGATGGCTAAAAACCAGCTTCATTTTAATCAACACAAACTAAAGTTGATAGATAGTCTAATAAAACAAAATGAGCTTAGAGATAATTTATTCAGGAATGTAGCAATGGATTATTTGCTTAAATATGACAAAGAGGAAAATATTGAAATTTTCATTAAAGAATTCCATCAACTGTCAGAGAACAACAGGCATATACATGAAATCAATGGACTATATGAAGGAATAAGAAATTTACAACCTAAAAAAGAACTACCGGAACTCTTGGTATTTGATTCAGAAGGAAACAAGGTTTCTATAAAGGACCTTGGAAAAGACAGAAAGGTTGTGTTTTACTTTTGGTCAGCGCCTGAAAAAAGGCATTTTACTAATATGATTAAACGCATTAATTTATTAAAGGAAAAATATCCGGAGTATACTTTCATTGGTTTAAATCTACGAACTGAACATGCCCGATGGAATAACATGGTTGAAGTTTCACAACTAGATAAAAGTGAGCAATTTTGGACAGAGAATTTTGAAGATGTTGCCCATACCCTAATTGTCTATGACCCAAATAGAGGTATCATAACAAATGATGGTATAATTGTAGATGCTTTTGCTAACGTTTATACCTCTTTCTAGAGAACCACTTTTTTTGAATAACAAACTGCCTCGTATAACTATCTCCAACCCGACCCAAATAGATTGTTGAATTAGTTTCCCTTATTATAATCTGCTAAAAACTTTTCTAAACCAATATCCGTTAATGGATGTTTTAGCAAACCTTCAATAGCCGATAAAGGACCAGTCATAACGTCGGCACCCAATTTAGCACAGTCAATAATATGCATAGTATGTCTTATTGAAGCAGCTAATATTTCCGTTTCATACCCATAATTATCATAAATATGCCTTATTTCTGATATAAGATTTAATCCGTCTGTAGATATATCATCTAATCTTCCTATAAAAGGCGATACATAAGTTGCTCCTGCCTTAGCTGCTAAAAGGGCTTGTCCTGGTGAAAAAACCAAGGTACAGTTTGTTCGAATACCTTTATCTGCAAAGTATTTAAGTGCTTTTACCCCATCTCGGATCATCGGAACCTTAACAACAATTTGTTCGTGTAAATCTGCCAGCGCCTCCCCTTCTTTGATCATTCCCTGCAAATCTGTAGCAATTACCTCGGCAGATACATCGCCATCAACAATGTTGCATATATCCACATAGTGTTTTAAGATATTATTTCTTCCGGTTATCCCTTCCTTTGCCATTAATGAAGGGTTTGTAGTAACCCCATCTAAAACGCCAAGCTCCTGAGCGTCTTTAATTTGATCTAAATTAGCGGTATCTATAAAAAATTTCATGTTTTTCTATTGTTTATACAACTCTCGCAAGCTGTGTTTTTACTTTATAATGGTGCTCACAAAACTACAATTTATAATGATTCAATAACAAGCGTTCATAAACTTTATCTGGCAATATTTTCTTTAAAACCAATGAAAATTTCTGTATCGGACTTCCAACTTTATAATGAACTTTTGGATTTTTGGTATTAATAATTTTATACACCATTTCCGCAACCTTTATAGGATTCTGGCCTTCCTCTACATGATCATCTATTATGCCCAATGTTTTGCTATAGGATTTATAATAGGGTGAAGTGCTATTTGCAGGCGTATGATAACGTCCTGCTGCTATATTTGTCGCAAAATCACCAGGTGCCAGGTTGGTAATCTTAATACCAAAATCTTTTGTCTCCATTCTCAGCGCTTCTGTAAGTAATTCTAAAGCGCCTTTGCTGGCCGAATAAATACCTCTATACGGCAACCCCATATATCCGGCTATTGAGGTGATATTAATTATGAGACCTGAATTTTGCTTTCTCATTTGCGGTAATGCGGCTCTGGCCACATTAATTGGTCCGTGGAAATTGGTGTCAAAAACCTTTTTTATTTCGGCCTCAGGAATTTCTTCAATTGGCCCCGTTATACCAATACCCGCATTATTTATAAGTACATCTAAATAACCCTCAGAGGCAATTAAGTTATTTATGGCCAGTTCAATACTGGTATTATTCCGAACATCTAATTCTATGAGTTCAAAATCTGAAAATTCAGGATAATTCTGCAAGTTACGTGTGGTTCCATATACCTTATACCCCTTGGATTTAAGATACAAACTAATAGATCTGCCAATACCGGAGGAACCGCCGGTAATTAAAACAATTTTTTGTCTCATATACCTTGCAAATAAACAAATAAAAAGAAGAGAAAGAAAATACTGAAATCTATATTCAGAACTTGAGTATGGAATTATTCTAGTTAGAAGAGCGTGTCAAAAAAACAGAAAATAAAGTGTACAAAAAAAGGCAAGCTACCTACATCGCACCGCTACAACCTCATACCCTTGCTGCGTTCCCACCCTGGGGGATTCAGAGGGAGCTGGTCGTGTAGGACTTGCCTCATGCAAATATACGACCAATTTAAATTTGGGACAATCGTTTTACATTCTTATTTTAGCCCTAAAGCATTTAATAAATAATACTTTTGCTCAGAGAAGCTTCAAATATCAGTCTGATTAATCTTAACCAATAGAAGTACAATCTCTTATGAATTTCATCAAGTTTTTTATCCCACTTGCCATAGCAATTTTATTCTTAGCCTGCGAAGGAGATCCAAAACCTAAACAGCTATTTGAAATTGAGATAGCCGGTAAAACAAATGAGTTTAGAAATCTGGAGTCCGTAGCTGTATCTATTAAAAACAAAAAAGGTAAAGCAATAGATAATGTAAGCTACTCCATCGACGGGAAGAATTTACAAATACAGAATGATAAACTAAGTCTCGATGTAACACGATTAGGCCAGAAGGAACTTAAGGCTGTTATTGAATATGAAGGAAATACGGTAGAAATAACTAAAAAGATAAAGGTTTTGTCGGGCACAGCACCCGAAATTTACACCTATGAAATTATCAATGAATATCCACACGATTTCAATGCATTTACCCAGGGATTAGAATTTTACAATGATACCTTATATGAGAGCACCGGTAGTGGTGGAAATGCTAAATCGTTCATCAGGAAAATAGATTTTAAAACCGGTAAAGTCTTGCAGCAAAAGGACCTGGCTAAAAATTATTTTGGAGAAGGAATTACAATTTTGAATAACAAGCTTTATCAACTCACATGGCGCAGCAGCATAGGCTTTGTATACCGCCTTCAGGATTTAGAAGAGCTCAATAGTTTTCAATACGGGGAGAGTAAAGAAGGCTGGGGGCTCTGTAATGACGGAAAGATGATCTATAAAAGCGACGGCACAGAAAAAATTTGGTTATTAGATCCGGAGACGCTCACTGAAGTAAGTTATATTGAAATAGTTACCAACAAATCTATTTTCAATAAAGCGAATGAATTGGAATATGTGGATGGAAAAATATACGCCAATGTCTGGCAAAAGGAAAGTATGATGATTATTGATGCAGAGAGCGGCGCCATTGTAGGAGTCATTAATATGGCCGGATTGAAGAATAAAGTTAAAAAACATGAAAATCTTGATGTTTTAAACGGGGTGGCCTACAACCCAAAAAGAGGCACATTCTTTGTCACAGGGAAAAACTGGGATAAACTCTTTGAAATCAGGATAAAGAAAAAATAAGATGGAGGTTTTTGAAAAAACGTTAGTTGTACAACCTGATGATCTTGATGACCTGAATCATGTAAATAATGTCCGGTATGTACAATGGATTCAGGATATTTCCAAAGAACATTGGCAGCACCTTACTTCCAAAGAAATTCAGGAGCGTTTTATTTGGGTAGTACTCAATCATAACATAACCTATAAAA
>CAJQNH010000221.1 GCA_905479615.1 uncultured Eudoraea sp. | reverse complement strand
CAGCTTGCGCGATATAATTTCCACCGAGGAATCTTTACAATTTATTGCGCAATTACCTATGTTCTTAAAAGCAGTTTATGTAAACGGATGGACACTTAGAAATAAAAAGAAGTTGAAAGTAAAACATATGGCAGAATTTATAGAACTGGTAAAAAAATACGATGGCCCTTCAGCTATTAATGATTTCGAATACAATGATGAAGTGGCCGAACAATATATAGATACCACCTTTATTATTTTGAGAAAATATATTTCCCTGGGCGAGATGGAAGATATTAGGGATGGACTTCCAAAAGACCTAAAGAGTATGATTTATTCCAATATTATGTTTTAAAAAATAAGAAGAGAGAGATATTCCCAAAGCCATGTAGAATAATTGCTACAGATTGATTGTTTTGCGATTTTGGGATGACGAAGGTCATTATACACGAAATATCAGCAGCGTAATTTTGCTGCTGACATTAACACTTTAATATAAAATCTCATGAAAAAAATATTCCTGCTTTTCGCTTTAATCATATTGCCCTTTTTACTCCATGCACAGGAACTTACCGGAATTGATGAAATAGCACCATTTAGTGAAGGATTGGCAGCAATAAGAAAGGGTAATGAATGGGGTTTTATAAATAAAGAAGGCCAATTGGTAATAGAATTTAGAGATGATCTTGTTTGGAATAATTTACCTAATACCTCAGTTAATGACGTTAGTGCCATACGTTTTCCTCAATTTAAAAATGGGAGATGTATGATTAATAAAATAATGGAAGAAGAGGATATTATGACCTATGGTTTTATAAATACAGATGGCAAAGTAATTATAGAACCCGAATATTTGAATCTAACGGAATTCAATGAAGGATATGCCGTTGGCATACTAGTCACAAAAGACTTTAGAGGTAAAAACAATTTCCAATTGAATATCTATGATTATAGATTTAGTGAAGTTCTCTTAGATACTGCTGGCGATATTATGCTACTTATTAATAAGAGAGATGGTATTTCGATGTCTGTAAGGCGCTATGAATTGCCTGAGCTCCGAGCTAAATTTTTATCAGTTAACACTTTGGCCGTAAAATCTCCCACCAATACCTGGGAAATACGAAAACTTGAATTATAAATATCATTATGGAACGATTAAAAGACAAAGTTGCCATTATTACCGGAGGAGCTGCCGGAATTGGCAAGAGCACAGCCGCATTGTTTCTTAAGGAAGGGGCAAGCGTCATGCTAGTGGATATAAATAAAGAAAACCTGGAATCAACTTCCAAAGAACTGGATTCCCAGCATTTGGCTTATTGCGTTGCCGATGTATCTAATCCGGCTGATGTAGAAAGATATACCGCTGAAACCCTGTCGAAATTTGGCAAAATAAATCTGTTCTTTAATAATGCGGGAATCGAAGGATCCTCCAGTTCTATTGAAGACTATCCCAATGAGGTATTTGATAAGGTAATAGCCGTTAATCTTAAGGGAGTATGGTATGGGTGTAAATACGTAATCCCGAAAATGGTTGAAGGTGGATCTGTGATTATCACATCTTCGGTAGCAGGACTAAAAGGTTTTAGTGGATTAGGCGCCTATGTGACCAGTAAACATGGGGTTATAGGGATAATGAGAGTATCCGCCTTAGAATTCGCTGATAGAAAAATACGTGTAAATACTATACATCCAGGGCCAGTAAATACCCAAATGATGCGAAGAATAGAAACAGACATTTCTCCTGATAATTCAGCCGAGGTTCAAAAAGGTTTTGAAGCTATTGTTCCCTTTGGCAGGTATGGGGAAGCTTTAGAAATTTCTAATCTGGTTCTTTATCTCGCTTCGGATGAAAGTAAATACGTAAACGGAAGCACCTATGTTATAGATGGCGGATTAATGGCTGGTTAAAAATAGCTAAATGAACACCATGCTAAAAAATACCGGAATCAATTTAGTATTAGGCATACTACTGACTTTAATTTGGAACTGCAGGGAAAAAGCTGTTGTGGAACAGCCACTTAAAGAAGTGAATGTTACAAAGCAAATTTCTCCTGTGGTAAAGGAGTTTCTGGAATTTGCAAATATCCCTTTTACAGATACAACTACTATTTCCAGTTTAATGGCTTTTAAGACTATTGATGAAAATAGCAAAGTCACTAATTCTGATTCAGAAAAAAATACGAAAATCTATAAAAATATAATAAAGGGAAGATCAACTTCTTCCTTGCTAATATTTGAAATTATTGGATCAGATGAGGTGATCCTTGTTATACCAGGCAGAGGAAATATAGGCGCCATCTGGGCAAAAATTCTGATTGACAATAAAAGGAAAGAAATTCTGAAGCTTCAGTTTGAACATATGGTGGAATCAGAAGGGTATGGTGCCGGAATCACACAAGACTCTTATGAAAATCAATTTATTGGAAAAGTATCAGAGAATGATTCAAATGACTTTGGTTTAAAACAGAGTGGTATGACATTGATTGAAGGTAACTCGATGACTGATGGTATCGCCGGAGCTACAATAACCAGTAAAGCCACCGTAGAAATGATCAATCAAGGATTACAAAACTATTGGAATTCTATGGAGCGGACATTAGACAATTAGAAGTGTCATCTTCGTTGGATCTTTAATACATATCCCATTGGAGAATAAATGAATTTAAAATAAAATGAAAATGAAAAAAATTAAAAAACAAGATGCCAAAGAGATTGGACAATCCCTTGGTATCAATTGGGAAGAAGTAAGTTTGGACGAATTTACTGATGGAGTCAATGTAGAATTTGAACACGGAACACGGTTTCATGAAACCAATGTCACTAATGATGACAAATACCTTACCGGAAAAATTGCCTGGGCTCATTTAAAGGAATTTCCGGATTATTATACCAGGCTGGAAAAAATGGAAAAAGAAGCCGAAAACTTTTGGAATTTAACCAAAGTCCATTGATAGCCAGGATCTTGTGAAAATGACCAAAATTATAGATGTTACACCTGAAAATGTTCAGGCAGAAACACTTTTTTGCATCAAGGATATAAAGAAACCGGGATTCCAAAGTAAGCGAAAATGGTTTGAGAAACAATATCAGCTTGGATTGCGGATGAAAATTCTAAAGGACACCGCTGATAAAATGATTGGCTTTATAGAGTATCTCCCTGTGTCAAATGCCTGGCGGCCTGTTACAGGAAATGACTTTATGTTTATTCACTGTATGTACGTATACCCGAATAAAAATAAAAATAAGGGATATGGATCATTACTTATAAAGGAAGCCGAAAACGAAGCCAGAAACAATAAAATGGCGGGTATTTGTGTGATGACCAGCAAAGGCACATGGATTTCGGATAAAAGGATCTTTGAAAACAACGATTTTATACAGGTGGATCAAAGGGGCAGGTTTGAATTAATGTGTAAAAAATGGGAGCCCATAACGAAAGCCCCTGAACTTATAGACTGGACAGAAAATCAAAAGAAATATAAGGGCTGGCATTTGGTATATGCAGATCAGTGCCCATGGCATGAAAAGTCGGTATTTGCCCTTCTAAATACCGCTTTAGACTATGGTATTGATCTTAATGTAACTAAGTTAAATAACGCAAATGAGGCAAAAGAGGCTCCTTCAGGTTATGGGGTTTTCAGCTTATTACACAATGGGAGGTTAATTGAAGATCATTATCTAAGTGCTACCCGTTTTAAAAACATATTAAAAAAAGAACTGCTTCAGGAAAGCTAATTTACTAGTCTGCTTTTTTAGTCCCGATCGGTACTTTAAAATTATACGTTATGATAGTAGAAAAGCAAGAATGTTGTCCAATATTTCATCCTGAAAAATGGAATGAAAAGACCTTCGATTGGAATAATAAAAAATTTATCAAGGCAAAAGTACCTACTTTTTTTCATATTCCTTTGCCCCCTATGATCGGAAATAGAATTACTAAAATGATGAAACTGGCAGAGGGTTCCAAAAAATTAACAAGCAATAAAGAAGATATTTTGGTATTATTTACGGACCCGCATGCTTTTATGTCAGAAATCTATCTCTCCGTAATCGACAACGTACCAAATGCCAATAATACAACCCTTTCCGGAACATTTATGAGTAAGGTTTTTGATGGCGCCTATAATGATATCCCAAAATTCATAAAGCAAATGGATGCTTATCTACAAAAGCGTAAAGCAAAAGCTCAAAGATATTATGTGCACTATGCGTACTGCCCTAAATGTGCAAAAGAAGCTGGTCATAACTACATAGTACTATTTGCCCAATTAATAAAATAACAGATTTCAACCAGGATTAAATATTAGGTTATGAAGAATAAAAAAATTGTCAGTTTTTGGGTTCTAATTTCAGCGGCAATTGTTTTAATTCTCTTTTTAACCGCAGGCCAAACTTTTTCATTAATAAATTATAATTTGGCCATAGACCTTGGGTTACAAGAATCAGAAAATGAAATTGGTAAAGTTGGAATAGCATTTGCCAAGGGTTTCGCTTTCGGAGATACGATATTTTATATCCCCATGCTGGTACTTGGAATCCTGGGACTAATTAAAGGAAAAAAATGGGGAGCTTTTTTTATGTTTGGTGGTTTGGCTATTTCAGTTTATTGGCCCATCGTGCATCTGTATACTATTTATATTGAAACAGACGCAATTGTATTGAACCCCGACAAATATATTTCCTTTCCTATCATTTTATCATTAATAACCATTTATGGTTTATGGGGAATTAGTTATTTATATAAAAATTATACATAATAATGAAAAGATCAATCCCTGGCTACCTGCTTATTTTATTACTCTTTCTACAAGCTATTAGTGCAATTCCTTCGGGCCTGAGTCTAATAATTGACTCTTCCGGCATGGGTATTGGTCTTCCTCCGGATGTACTTGAAAATACGCCATTTAATAATTTTTTGATCCCCGGATTATTCCTGTTTGTAGTTTTAGGCCTGTTACCCCTAATTACTTTGTACGGATTACTGAGCAGGAAAAAATTTAATTGGGCACAGAAGATTAATTGGGATAGGCAATTCCACTGGTCCTGCACCTTTGCATTTTACATAGGGCTACTGCTAATTCTTTGGATTAATATGCAACTTTACTTTGGAATAATTTTT
The DNA here is from genome assembly GCA_905479615.1 of uncultured Eudoraea sp. Taxonomy (GTDB): domain Bacteria; phylum Bacteroidota; class Bacteroidia; order Flavobacteriales; family Flavobacteriaceae; genus Eudoraea. The sequence continues at coordinate 3,815 of CAJQNH010000221.1, read as the reverse complement.
AATAAGCTTCACTTCTCTTATACTATCCTGGGAGTGCTAATTATAATACTAAGTCAATTCCCCGCTACAAAGAGAGAATATACACAGGAGATCATTGATTCACATTCCTAATCTGGAAATTTCTCCTTCTCCATAATCTACTTTACTTGGCCTTCTTTTTTTTAGATTTACTGGGTAATACCTCTTCAGGAAACGGAAATAGTATTGTAGAATTCTTTTCGGCTGCAATATTAGATAATGTTTGATATAACCTCAACTTAATTGCAGAAGGAGATTTATCAATTTGTAGCCCTGCCTCCAATAATTTGCCCGCAGCCTGTTCTTCTGCCTGCGCTAAAATGATTCTTGCTCTTCTTGATCTTTCGGCTTCAGCCTGGTTAGCCATCATACGTCTCATATTCTCAGGTAACTGAATATCCTTGATTTTTACATCTATAATCTCAATACCCCATTCGTGAGTTTCCTGCTCAACAATGCTCTTAATGTTTTTACCCATTTCTTCTCGTTTTGATAAAATGGTATCCAATTCCACTTTTCCACATACATCTCTCAGAGCTGCTTGAGAAAGTTGTGTAATGGCAAAAGAAAATTCTTCAACTTCCAAAACTGCCTTTTCAGGATCATAGATCTTAAAAAAAACCACTCCGTCTATACTACAGGGTACATTATCTTCAGTCATTACTTCCTGAGATATGATATTTATGGTGATGACCCTAATATCCACAGTCTGAACCGTATCCACTAAAGGTATTATCCACCTGAATCCGGGTTGTAATGTTTTCACATACTTTCCGAATCGAAATTTTAATGCTCTTTTATATTCAAAAACAATTCTTATTCCTGCCAACAGAAAAAGTAAGAATACTATGGTAAATACAAATAGTGCGCTCATAATATAAGTTTTAAATTATTTTTATATCTGCTCTTCGTTTATTTTTTTAATCCATATTAAGCTTGTTCTTCTCTATGCTTATAGAAGATAAAGACCTCCTTCGGGTTAAAATTCTCGTCTTTTCAAGTTACGAAATAAATGTCCTGAAACAAAACATTTACACTTCAAAAAACATTGATACAAATGCGTTTATTGATTTTATTAAAGAATTGATATCTAGCACTTTATTTGTGGCTAACCTTAATTTTATCATGTTTAAGTTTTAAATATTTGTAGTAGGTTATATCCAGAAAAGCAAACCACAGAATAAAGCAAGAAAAGGTGACTTTCTGAAGTACGGGAAGGCTTCTTATAAAAGTCCCGGTTTCATAAATATAATAGTTAACCAAAAAAATCATCAGACATAGAATACCCAAAATTACAAGTGAGAAATATTTCGCCTTATACAGCTCAACAAAACAGCTTACAAAGGCTATTACTCCAAAAATTCCTGCGATACGAACTGTAATATCATGAGTTCCTGATGTGAGAGACATTGTAATCAGTAATGCCATAATCCCAGCCAACCACATAACAATCAGATTGATGCTTTTATTCAAAAATAATCCGGGTAAATAATACCATAATAAAACCAGGCTTACACAAAGTACTCCCAGCGAACCTCTGGCAAAAAAACGTGCAGGATTTAGTTCGCCGTTTATGGCAGTACGGTCTAATAAATCACATAGATAATTATTCCAAAAGTTGAATCCTTCCTGATCTGTTACAATCCATGAACCTCCGGGATAATTTAAGGCTGCCAAAACATATAGCACAACAAATAAACCCATTCCTGCAAGCGGTAAGAGCAATACAGAAGGTTTAGGAACTACAGGAAGTAAATCTATTTTCATAAGCCTGTCATATTCCGAGTTTACAAACGGCCTAAGGGAGAGAATAACTATTGTAGCGTTGTCCTATATAAATTCTCCGCTCTTCTTTTTATCCCATAACACATTTTCCTGTCCATTGCAAATACAACTGGTTCACCCAGGAATCCAAATAGCAAGCTGTTTTTAAAGGAAGGTTTGAAATCTACTCTATTTCTCGAGATAAATCTTGAACGATGCTCATCAATTGGTACAACCATCCACAACCAACTGAGATGCAAATAATTTATTGGGGATTCTAAAGCCTGATTATAAACGGAACTTTTATTTAAATCATACCAATTTTCAATAGCCATAGCTTTACCATGTTCACAAATTACAAGTGGATAAGCATCCTTTGGGCCAAAGGGTATTAAATCTCCTATTTTGGGTTGTTGAAAATCTGGTAAAATTTTATCAGTATTGTAGATATGCAAACCCATAATATTTTCTAATGCTTCATAACTGTAAAAACCACCCTTACCCTGCCCTATTTGAGCAATCCATGGCCAAACAAAACTCGCCGGGGCATTTATTTCTATTGCATGAACAAACTTAGAGCGTGGTTGTGGCACAAGATGATCTCCCGGAAATAAAGAATTTGCCTCCTTTTGGTTCAATCCCCACCGATCCCTTAAAGGTTTAAAAAACAGGGATAAATATGCGGCAATAATAATAAAAATGCCCTCTACCCCTTCCAGAACCTGAAGGAAAGTGAAGCGTGTTCTTCGTTGTTCATTTAGTGAAACTGTTTCCATTGATATCTGCTCAGCGTTATTTTTCTGCTTGTTTAGCTTTGTTTGATTTCCGCCAACGCCTAAGTGCAGGAAGTGATTTACTTGCTAATTTGGCTGCATCAACATCTGACATTCCCATTTTTATAGCAATGTTCATATTCTTTGCCATTTTTTCTTCAAGGCTAATCCCCTTATCGGTAAACTCTCCCTCTTCATAACAAAAGTGGCAATACTCAGTATTTATACTTCCATCGCTATCGGTCCCAAAATCTGTCATATTTTTAATTGGCATTCCACAACTCTGACAAATATTCTTTTCTGAAGCATTCATGGTTTATCCCATTTTAATTTTCATTTCTAAGATAAAAACTAAGTGATTAATACAGTATGATATTTGTCAGTCAAAGGCCTTAATTACTATAAGCCATTGTATTTTCTGATAAATCAAAACCGGTCTTTGCAGACAGCACCTCCTTTAACTCCTCAGAAGTTGAAGAATCAATTAAATTCAGAGCCTTAACATTACAAAGTTTTTTAACCATATTAACTCCTGCCAGCGTATTAGATGTAATCCCGGTCACAATGTCCGGAATAATTTCGAACGCTGCCATTAATCCGTATACAGCGTATGGATCCGAAGCACAAAGAATAAAACATTTTATCTGGTCTCTCAAAGCGTTAATAGCCAGATCACCATTATAGGGTTCCAAAGGCGATGCACCTATCTCAATAATGGCTACATCAGCATTTTGATGCTGAATTCTGCTCAATAACTGATCTAACTTTGTGCTGTAAATGTCTGCCGGACAAATTGAAGATGGTAGTCCAACATCCACAAAATCCATAACGGCATTTGCGCCCACGTCCTTAATGGCCAGAATATCTTTATACCGTCCGGCACCGGTGAGCTTAGCACCAACTACGTTGTATCCGGCAACTTTAAAAAGATTGGCTACTATTCTGGCAGAAGTTGTTTTACCTGCAGACATGGAAGTCCCTACAAATAGGATCACGGGTGTATTAAATGGGATTAGCTCACCTGATTCCACAAAATCGTTCATGGTAAGTTTTTTGCCATTTCTGAATGCATGGCCTGTATAATTTACTTCCATCATATTTGGCAAAAAAATAGATTTTGAGGTTAATTTTCCCATAAGACCAGCTCCGGTCAAAACATGCATCTTAAGGTCGGCTTTAACTTTGCGCCATGTCCCTGTCGCTTCAAGAGTTGCATAACGCTCTCCCAATGCACCTACGATTGATTCTCCTCCAATTACT
>CAJQNH010000220.1 GCA_905479615.1 uncultured Eudoraea sp. | reverse complement strand
GCAGCACCTAATTTAGTAGACAAAAACTTGCCAGAGAAAATTCTGTAAGAATTTTCCAAATAGGAACTTGCCAAAGCAATTAACCTGCCTGCCGGCAGGCAGGTTATACACGTTGTTGTGCATTGGCTTTTTTTACCAATTGATTTGAGTTATTTTTTTTTGTCAGGGAACCAAGTGTCCCGCAATATTTTCCATTCTCCTTTGTCTTTTTTCCAAATCAATAAATATCGTCCACTATCCGCAACCTCCCCATTTTCGTAAGACCAAGTTCCCGTTCCGTCTTCTACAAGTAGTTGGTCATTTCCCCAAAGATAATTAGTTTTAAAACTTGAACCCGTTATACCTTGTCGAATATAACTTCCAAAAGCCTTCGTAATATTTTTTCTTCCAATTGTAGTAGGAATGATTTCAGCATTCTTCATATACATATTTCCAAGTGCGATTGAATCTCCATTTTTTAAATGTCTTTCATATTCCCTTAATCGTGATTCTATTTCTTTTTCAAGAATTGTGATATCAAAATCAACATTCAATTCGTTATTCTCTTTGTTTTGTTCGCAACCGAAAGTAAAAATTGATACAATTAAGATTAGCCCAAATTGCGTAATATTTGATTTTAGTTTTCTCATTGTAGTCTTTTTGGTTAGTATTTTCTGCTTATGCACAACAATAAATAAACACAATATTTTGTTTATCCTACTAATATAGGAAGATAAAACAATGATTAGTTGAAAATCAAAGTGCCTTTTAAAAAAGGAGAGCCTCTCAGCCCTCCCATATCCTATTCATTTACTCATGCCTTTTTTATTGTTAAGCTGTATTCGTGAAATCGAAGATTTTGGCATCAAACCCTATTGACCGTAGGGTTTACACGAATAAGTGAGTAAAAAATGAGGCATAAAGGTTCATATACCCACTAAAAACAAAAAAACCTCAGATGTCCCTGAAGTTTTTCATTAGCTAACCATCTAAACCCAAAGGCTTAATGTTAACAACACAAAGTCTTTTTGTCTAAGACTTTGAGGTCTGGACGAGACTCGAACATGCGTTTTAATTCACTGTATATTAGATATTTACACGTTAGCATGGAGATAGCAAATTCTCTACAAGACATATTTTTAGCAGTATGATTTTCCTTGTGACGACAATCTGAGCTATTGTTGATACCCTTTGTTGGGCTACGATTTGGCTATGAGCAGTGGCGTCCCGGAGGGTGCTATTGTTTATAGGCTTTGTTAGGCAAAGTATTTATATAATCTTCTAAATATGTATGCAAACCCTTTTGTGGATTGTTGAGTAGAGAGGGTTTGTAGTCAATTCTTAATACATCCAAAAGTCGCATTATATTAAATCCAATAGTATAGTGATAATCCGAAGGAGCTGCATATGTTAGATAATTAAATGCCTGACTGGTTAGATCAACCTCTTTAAACTCGACAAATGATTTAAACATTGGGTCATTTAAAATGGCAATGGAATCTGAACTGTTTGCATAGTCGGAAAGAACAAACATACTTTTATACTCAGCGTACCTAGCCGATCCTTCTTGAAGGACGTAGAAATCTTCTACTTTCTCTAAATCTGGATATTCAATGCTATATTTCTCAATACGGCTCCTTCTATTTTCCAGGTAGGTTGAAATTAATGAATCACGACTACTTCCATTATTATACGAAATGGCTTTCATAAGATGGTCGTTCTCTTTTTGAATCATTGTCAAAAAACTGTCATCTTCTTTACATAAAGAATATAAATTATTAGGATTAAATGATATGGGGCTAATTTCATTTCTAGCATATTCTTTATAGTTATCATTGTTGAATTGATAATGATGAAACATTTCATGTATCACCATTGCAGACCACATTTCAGAGCTCTCTACAGAGGGAATATAATTACCAATTTCTTCAACAGAAGAATATTGTTCTACCGGATTATCATAGTAGAAATGAGAGGAATCTATAGCGTCGAAACTTAACATATTTTCCATATGATAAGGAATACTGTCTGTCCTTGATGCAGACAAATAATCATCACTGTACTTATCGAAGGATATTAACGTTTTAATTACTAGCGAATCGGGGAAGAAAACTTCAGACTTGTTTCTATTAAAGTAAATCAAAGTGCCTTCAGTACTTTTTTTACCAAAGTCGGGCCAGGTATTTTTAGCAACAGCTTGTTTTAGGTTTAGAACGAAAGAAATTCTCCTGGCAGATAAACTATCAGGGAAATCAAAGTGAATCTCTTCTAGTACGCTCTCACTACTTTTTAGATTTTCTTTTTTTTGATTCTGGCATGCTGTTATGAAAACGAATACTCCAGCCAGTAATAAAAGGTTTAATTTCATTTTTTGTTTTTGGTTAATTAAAACTCATCACCTCACTTCCGATCACCTCACTTCCGATCACCTCACAGGAATGTTTGCCGTTTAATATTTTAACTTTTAATAAATCTTAAAATGGTTTGTTCTCTACGATTTCAAAAGTATAAGTACCGCCTTTTTTAGGACTAACCATCATAGGATAATTGCTTCTACCTTTATCGCCCAAAGATACCCAGCCTAGCTCTTTTCCATCTGTAGAAAATTGTACCTCTAAATGGTTTTGAACTTTTGTAGTGTATTCTCTTACAAATGGCGAGATTCGATTCATTTTTATTTTGTCTTTTTGCCAATTGGCTAGACTTTCTTGATTTCCAAAAATGTAAACATCGTCTTCTTCTTTAAATACTTTTACTCTAAAAGTTACCTCATAAGTTTCCTTAGAAAGTTCTTTACTCCACTCGGGTTTAATAGCATCTAAAAAGTTGTTCATTGCAGTACGTAAGGCTGGAATAAAACTACTCATGTGGCTTTCCTCAGGATGCTCTTCAATGGTTACCTCGAATTTTTCAGAATCTAATTTATTCCTTAAATGCGTATAGGCTTCATTATTAGAAGCTCCCCAACCCCAAGCAGCTTCATCTGCATGACTCATATAGAAATACTTTTTTGAATTTAAAGTATTGATGTCCAAAGATTTTATGCGATTCAAAATAAAATTATCATCATATTTCATATTGGGTGAAATCGCCACGTAATTATCAAAAATATCTGGAGATTCTGTCATGGCATAGAGTAAAAAAGACGCACTTAATGAGTGTCCCACAGCCATTCTTTGTGGCAAAACTCTATAGTTCGATTCTACATAAGGAATCACTTCATTTTTAACATATTTATA
>CAJQNH010000219.1 GCA_905479615.1 uncultured Eudoraea sp. | reverse complement strand
TTTAAAAGTAATTTTATACGTATTCATCTTAGCGCAATTGATCTAATTTAAAATCAAAAAAACGACAGGTAGTTATAATTCATATACATCGCCCTTTCTAGCTATTTTAAATCCTTTTTTTATAACAGTTTTGGAGGCTTCGCTCTCAGGTCTTAAAACCGGGTTTGTATGGTTAAAGTGGATAAAAATTATTTTAGTTTTCTGTTCTGAAGAGAGCCACCTAAACTTTTCCATACTTTCAATTACAAATGGATGTGGAATTTCACTTATATCTCTATTATTAACCTCTTCACCATCATAAAAAGTAGCATCTAGAAATGCATAGTCAACGGTTTTGATCATCTCAATAATATCGGTCTCCCATTTTTCCCATTTATCAATATCAGGTAAGAATAAAGCCTTTTTATTTGGCCCTTCAATTAAATAACCTACCGTTTCTGAATATTCGTCACGATGTGGCACAATCAATGGCGTTACACTCACGTCTTGATTTAGTTTAAATTTTACCTGATTCTCTAGACTTTTAAGCGTAATATTTTTATTAGTTACCAGTTGTTCCCATGGCCCATTTGTTTCAAGAAATCTTGTCATTTTTGGCATAGCAAAAACGGCAACCTGTTCAGCATTCATGGCCTCCTTTCCTAAATACATCAAACCAGTATAATGACCAATATGCGCATGGGTTAAAAATATGCCGTCTGGAGTTTCATTATTGTCTACCATCCCTCTATTTTTTAGCTTCTTCAACTGGGTAGGTAAATCAGGGGTGGCCTCAAAGATATACTTGGAAAAATTTATCTGATCCACCAAACCTAATGAAACCACTTTTCTGCTATAATCATGATTTTCAAATAAGAGGGCACAACATTCTTTTTTACAGGCAATATGAGGAGCACCAGCGTCCTGAACCGTTCCTAGAACGACAAGAAAAACACCTGGATCAATTAAATCTTCACTAAATTCGGTTCCCCTTCTCTCTTGTCCCCAAGTAATTAAAGAAAATAGGAGGCAGATCAAATTAACGCTATAGATTTGAATTCTTGTCATGCATCTTGATATGAGGTGGTTAACAATTTATTTTAGGTTTACTCTATTCATTGAGGACAATTTTCAAAGAAGTTATCAATATAACTATTTCACCAGATTTAATAAGCATTCTTAGTAATAAAAAGCATACCTACTCAAAGCTTATTCACTTATTTCTTATCGTATCGGTTGTACTTCTTAAGCGTTTCGATGAGTAGGTCATGTGGCAAAGCATAAGCCTTGTTCCCATGAATACCTTCCATGGTTTCGGCAGCAACCATAGCATTGATAATGGCTTCCTCCACAACTTGCACCGTTGCTTCGAATAATGGAAAAGTATTGTCATTTGAAATCACCTCCACTTTTTGTTTGTGATCTCGGTCAAAAGCATTTTCATTAGCTGTTGAAAAAGCGATAAAAATATCGCCTGAACCATTACTACCCCTTCCGCCAACGATTCCAACTCCCAAAGGTATTCTTTGTGCAACCCGCTTTAATTGATGTGGCAACAAAGGAACATCTGTTGCGATGACCACGATAATTGAACCATCTCCTTCCTGTCGTCGGGAGATAGGATCTGCTTTGTATTCATAATTTAAGGTGTCTTTTAAGGCTATTCCCACAGGAACACCGGCAATACTCAAGTTTCTCTTAGCCCCAAAATTTGATTGCACAAGCGCTCCAACAGTATAGGTAGTATCATTTATTTTAAAAACCCTTGATGAGGTTCCGGTTCCGCCCTTAAAACCAAGACACATCATGCCAGTTCCTCCACCTACATTTCCTTCGGCTATGGCACCTCCTTTGGCATCATTAATGGCTTCTCTCACATGTGATTCCTTGACGTGAAAACCATAAATATCATTTAAAAAACCGTCATAGGTCTCTCCAACCACTGGGTAAGTATACCACCAGGTTTCGCCTCTATACCAATCTGTATCAACATACCATTTCAAAACAGCATCCCTTACTACACCCACACTATTCGTATTGGTAATCATTACAGGGGTTTCTAAAAATCCTGATTCCGTTACCCAGGTGGTTCCAGTCATTTCACCGTTACCATTTAAACTATACCAATTCGCATAAACAGGGCTGAACTTTTTGGCTTTCCCTCTTGGAAAAATAGCTGTAACACCGGTTCTAATAGGGCCTTCTCCTAAGATATTCTTTCCACTTCCCTTGATAATGGTACTGTATCCCACTTCTACTCCTTTAACATCAGTAATGGCATTAAATTCTCCAGTTGTTCCCATAAAGGGCACCCCTAAATCTCGGGCTCTGGGCATTTGAGCGTGTAAAACACCAATACATAGCAATACTAATGATAGGCTGATGATTTTTTTCATGTGTCTGGTTGTGATTTAGTTAATAAGCTGTTTTAGGTTTATTTATTTTCAATAAGTAATTTACATTGTTTCCCAAAAATACCTGCAACTCCACTGGCTATACCTCCAATAAAAGCGGTTACCAAAATTAGTACGTAGGCATTTCCTCCGAGAGGCAGTAACACTGCTATTTTTTTTGCCAAGATAAAATCATTGTCATTAGACAAAAGAAAAGCATACACCATCCAAAATAAAAAAATCGCAGAGAAAGGAACAAGAAATATCGAAACACCCTTTACAGAAAAAATCAATCCAGCCAGAAATGCGGCTAACATAACCGACCACCAAGGCATAAACAAAGAAAACAGTATTGCCAGGAAAAGAGTTGTCAAAAAATTAAGGCTCGTATTGTTCATTTAGTTTGAGATTAATGTTTGTGTACCTATCACGAATTCGGTTTTTTCGGCAGATTGCATAAAGTTCAACTCATGGTAATTACCCGCTGCCCAAGTATCTATAAAATCATCATAGTACATACTACCAGGATTACCCGATTGACCTCCTGGGTAAATCCCCAACGCTTTTGGCGGGCTACTCATTTCAACAATCATACGCCATGAAGGACCATGATCTTCTTTGGTTGCATTCACAACTCCTGAGCCTCCCCCAATGGGGATATTAAATCTTGAAAAGGCTGGTAAACCTTGTAACAAATGATCAACATGCGTTGCTTTATATGCGTTCCAATTATAATTCCCGTTTTCAGCTTTCCACTTCGTCAATGATGCAACCGTTTCCTTAAAACTGATTAAAAACAGGTCCTCAGCTTTTTCGGTTTTTGGGGTATTCTTGACATCCATAAAGGAACCCATCCCGTTATTCTTTAATAAAGAAATGGTATGATAAGAACCTGGCCTAGCCATCGCCACATCTTTAATATCGAACTCATCCCATAGCAGATTATTAAGATTCCTCCACCAATAAGTCCATATACTAGGGCCAACCTCATCTGTATTGTTCATATAATTCCAGGCCTTTAATTCGCCTAGAACCTTTGATTCTTTGTCATTCAGGTCGGTGGCTTTTAAATTCGCAATCATATACGGCAAAATTTCGGCAGCTTTTAAATTGTAATTATTATTGTGTAAATCTTTAAAATCTTGGATTTCAAATTTTTCCTTAGCATTAAAAAAATCATTAATTACACGGTTTCTATAATTCTCATAAAAATCATCAATTACATAATAGGGATAAGCATCATTCACAGGACGCTGATTAGCAGAACTAACAAAACCCCGTTTAGGATTCTTGGTATGCACATTAAAACGCTGAGGAATAAAACCTTGCCAATCGTGTTCTGGATTACTACCATCCATTAAGAACTTACCTTGCCCATTCCATTTATTTGGAAACTTGCCTTGAATCCATAATGCAATATCTCCTTCTACAGAAGCAAATACAAAGTTCTGTGCCGGTGCAGAATAATGTGACAAGGCATTCACATAATCATCATAATTCTTGGCGCTATTCAATTCTAGAAATGTCCTTTGGTTATTTCCGCCAAGGTGACCTATCCATTTCAT
>CAJQNH010000218.1 GCA_905479615.1 uncultured Eudoraea sp. | reverse complement strand
TCATTCCTAATTTTCTACCTATTAACCCAGACATTATTATTAATTTAATTTATATTTATTTTTATTTCAAAAAAACAGGGTTAAAATACTTCAACCCTGAATGTATTTTTTACCGTTTTTCCTTCGTCAATCGCTCCGGACATGTTATCGAAACCATCAGTTTCAATTTTTCGTTCTCATTATAATGAGAACAGAACTTATACTTTAATCTCTACTTCTACACCACTTGGCAACTCTAATTTCATCAGAGCATCAATTGTTTTAGAAGACGAACTATATATATCTAAAATTCTCTTATAAGCACTTAACTGAAATTGCTCTCTCGATTTTTTGTTCACGTGTGGTGAACGCAAAACCGTAAACAACTTTTTATGTGTTGGCAAAGGAATCGGTCCGTTAACAACCGCACCTGTACTCTTTACCGTTTTTACAATTTTCTCAGCAGATTTATCTACTAAATTATAATCGTAAGACTTTAATTTTATTCTAATTTTTTGACTCATTTTTTTATCCTTTAGTAGATTACCCTATCGCTTTCTTAATCACATCCTCAGAAATATTCGAAGGTGTTGCTGAATAGTTAGAAAACTCCATCGTTGAAGTAGCTCTACCCGAAGATAAAGTTCTTAACGTCGTAACATATCCAAACATTTCAGATAATGGCACTTCTGCCTTCACAACTTTCGCGCCAGCCCTGTCATCCATCGAATTAACCTGACCTCTTCTCCTATTTAAATCGCCTACAATATCTCCCATATTTACCTCAGGAGTTACTACTTCTAATTTCATGATTGGCTCAAGAATTACTGCACCGGCAGCCTTAGCAGCAGATTTATATCCAATTTTAGCAGCTAGCTCAAACGACAATGCATCAGAATCCACCGGATGGAACGAACCATCGATCAATTTAATTTTCATGGTATCCATTTCATAACCCGCAAGAGGACCATTTTTCATAGCCATCTTAAAGCCTTTTTCAATAGCAGGTATGAACTCTTTTGGAATGTTACCTCCTTTAATTTTATTCTCAAATTGTAATCCAGGTCCAATAAAATCAACATCTGCAGGACTCATCTCGAATACGATATCTCCAAATTTTCCTCTACCACCAGATTGTTTCTTATAAACTTCTCTATGTTCGGCGATTTTGGTCAATGCTTCTTTATACTCAACCTGAGGTTCTCCTTCATTTACTTCTACCTTAAACTCACGTTTTAAACGATCCACTAAAATCTCTAAGTGCAATTCACCCATTCCAGAGATAATGGTTTGTCCGGAAGCTTCATCTGTTCTCACCTGAAAAGTTGGATCTTCTTCCGCTAACTTTGCCAAAGCCATACCTAACTTATCCACATCAGCTTTCGTCTTAGGCTCAACAGCAATACCGATCACAGGATCTGGAAAACTCATAGATTCTAATACGATAGGTTTATCCATGGCACTCATGGTATCCCCTGTTTTGATATCTTTAAATCCAACAGCCGCTCCAATATCTCCAGCTTCAATCCTACTGATAGGCTCTTGTTTATTAGAGTGCATTTGGTAAATTCTAGAAATTCTCTCCTTCTTACCTGAACGAACATTCAAAACATAAGAACCTGCATCTAATGCACCCGAGTAAACTCTAAAAAAGGCCAATCTACCAACAAAGGGATCTGTAGCAATTTTAAAAGCCAACGCCGAAAAAGGTTCGCTTACATTAGGTTTACGAATTTCTGGTTTTTCTGAATCAGGATTAACACCTTCTATTGCTTCAATATCCAATGGAGAAGGCAAATATCGCATTACACCATCAAGCATCGTTTGAACACCCTTATTCTTGAAAGCCGAACCACACATCATTGGAATAATAGACATATCGATAGTAGCTGCTCTCAATGCTGCAATTATCTCATCTTCCGTTATGGAATCCTCATCTTCAAAGAATTTTTCCAATAACTCCTCATCATATTCAGCAACTGCCTCTACTAATTCTGCACGACGGGTTGCAACCTCTTCTTTTAATTCTTCAGGAATAGCAATTTCTTCATAAGTCATTCCTCTATCTTCCTCATTCCATATAATTGCTTTATTAGCAATTAAATCAACAACACCCCTAAAGTCTATTTCATCACCAATGGGCACCTGCAATGGAACCGGGTTACCACCCAACATTTCTTTAACCTGCCTACACACATTAAAAAAGTCAGATCCCTGTCGATCCATTTTATTTACAAAACCAATCCTAGGTACCTTATATTTATCTGCTTGTCTCCAAACTGTCTCCGACTGTGGTTCCACTCCATCAACTGCGCTGAACAAAGCCACCATTCCGTCTAAAACACGTAAAGACCGTTCTACCTCCACCGTGAAATCAACGTGACCAGGCGTGTCTATAATATTTACAACATATTCATTACCATTATACAGCCACTCACAATGAGTTGCTGCAGAAGTAATGGTAATACCTCTCTCTTGCTCCTGCTCCATCCAATCCATCGTAGCAGCACCATCATGAACTTCTCCAATTTTATGAGAAACTCCAGTATAATACAATATACGCTCTGTACATGTGGTCTTCCCTGCGTCAATATGTGCAGCAATACCTATATTTCTAGTATAATTTAAATCTCTTGCCATTTCCTAAAAATTAAAATCTAAAGTGAGAGAAAGCTTTATTTGCTTCCGCCATTTTATGAACATCAACCCTTTTCTTAACGGCAGCCCCCTCTTCTTTCACAGCAGCAAGAACTTCTCCGGCTAATCTTTGTGCCATCGATTTTTCATTGCGCTTTCTTGAGTAGGAAATCAACCATTTAATGGCCATAGAAATTTTTCTATCTGCCCGAATTGGCATAGGAATTTGAAAAGTAGCTCCACCAACTCTACGGCTTCTTACTTCTACATGAGGCATCACATTTGACAACCCTTCTTTCCACATCTCCAAAGCAGATTTTTCTTCATCCTGCTTTTTATCTTCAACTATATCCAATGCATCGTAAAACACTTTAAATGCAACAGATTTCTTACCATCCAACATCAAGTTATTTACAAATCTTGTAACCAACTGATCGTTAAACTTAGGATCCGGTAAAAGGATCCTTTTCTTTGAAAGTCTTTTTCTCATTGTTCCTTACTTAAAAAAATTATTTCTTTGGACGTTTGGTTCCGTATTTGGAACGACGCTGAGTTCGTCCCTCTACTCCTGCTGTGTCCAAAGCACCACGAACAATGTGATATTTAACACCCGGTAAATCCTTTACTCTTCCTCCTCTAACCAATACTATCGAGTGTTCTTGTAAATTATGTCCTTCTCCTGGAATGTATGCGTTCACTTCATTACCATTGGTTAACCTTACCCTAGCAACTTTTCTCATTGCTGAATTTGGTTTCTTTGGCGTAGTAGTGTAAACACGTGTACAAACTCCACGACGTTGAGGACAAGAATTCAAAGCAGCCGATTTATTCTTCTTGGTTGTTTTGGTCCTTCCTTTTCGTACTAATTGTTGAATAGTTGGCATTCTATTATATAAAATTTTAATTTTAGTTCTCTCTGTTTTTTAAGAGTTTGCAAATGTATGACTTTTTATTTGTTATTCAAACTATAAATTATTGATTTTTTTAGCTTTACATTTTGCTTTGGCCAGAATATACAGCAGGCTTTTTTGAATTAAGTGTCGAAGACAGGCTCTCTAAAGGATTTAAGCTTGAAAGAAAAAGAAAGAAAACAGTATTAATTGCTTATGAAATATTGCTTCATATCACTGTTTGTAAATCCCTAAAATTGATTGATATTTACCTTAAAATATTAGCGCTTTTGAAACAGACGTTTACACCATATATATATATACTATTTTTTTTAATCCAAATACCCGGTGCTTTTGCTCAAAATTACAAGTTAGATATCAGAACAGGATTTCAAGAAAGTCAAGCCACTTTCGATCTGGATAAAGTTAAGAAAGACATTTTGAGCATTGATTCTATAGATGTTGAATTATCAAACCATATTGACAAACTGCAATTAAGAGGTTATCTTGAGGTAAGGGTTGATAGTTTAATTAAATCCGATTCCGTTTGTGTTGCCTACTTAAGCCCTGGGAAAAGATTAGAATTCATCAAAGTATTTTACGATCATATATCAAAAGATAATTTGAAAGAAAAGGATTTAAAGCCGTTTGTGTCAGAGATCAATGCTTCTTATTTTTTGATCCCATTTGTAGAAATTCCAAATTTCATGAATTCAGTGGTCACTGTTTTTGAAAGCAAAGGTGATTCATTTGTGAAACTTTCTCTTGATAAAATAAATCTTCAAAATCAAGAAGCCAGCGCAACATTAAAACTTGAACGAAACTTTATTAGAAGAATTGACAAAGTTGTCGTCAAAGGATATGAGAACTTTCCAA
The DNA here is from genome assembly GCA_905479615.1 of uncultured Eudoraea sp. Lineage (GTDB taxonomy): Bacteria > Bacteroidota > Bacteroidia > Flavobacteriales > Flavobacteriaceae > Eudoraea. Next base: position 1,200 of record CAJQNH010000218.1, on the reverse strand, counting down.
AGAATTATATCAACCATGAGCTAAATCTGAAAACCGGTTCAATATTCAATAAGGAAAAAATAGAATTGGCATCGAGAGCCATAAACAATTTGCGTTTTGCAGATGAAAGAAAACCACCCGAAGTGCTTTTTACAAATGACTCCACCATTATTTATTTATATCTCACCAAAAAAAAGTCTAATCAGTTTGACGGTATTATCGGATTTGCCTCCAAAGAAGAAAGCAACGGGATTGAATTCAACGGATATCTTGACTTGTCTATTAACAATATTTTTAATTCTGGAGAAACAATAGGACTATACTGGAAGAACAACGGAGAAAACAGACAACGTTTTTATCTTGAAGCTGAAGTTCCGTATATATTCAATCTCCCTCTTAGCCCAAAAGCTAATTTTGAATTATACCGTCAAGACTCTACCTTTAACAATGTTAAAGCAAATATTAGCCTCTTGTATAACTTCGCAGGAAAGGGGCAACTAGCCGCTGAGTTTAGTACAGAAAATTCTAATGACCTATCAAATGGCAATGCAGCTGGCATAGCCTCCTATTCAAATATGTTCTATGGGCTTTCATACAACTTTAGGCTCCTAACTCCTGATGCATTGTTCCCCGTAAAGTTTAATTTAGGTTTTTCTGCCCTCTTAGGTTCACGAACTGAAGAATCTAATACAACAGATCAACTGAAAATATTATTTGATGCTCATTATTTGTATCCTATAAATAATAAAAACTATGTTTTCTTGCGCAACAGCAGTGGGTTATTAAATTCAGACAACTATTTTGAAAATGAACTTTTCAGGATTGGAGGAATTAATAACTTAAGAGGAGTGAATGAAGAAAGCATATTTGCTTCAAGTTACACCATATTTAATGTGGAATACAGATTCAAGCCAAACTCATCAAGCTATTTTTATAGTATTACTGATTTCTCTTATTCTGAAAATAAATTAATTCTTGAAAATTCAACTATAATTAGTCTTGGCTTGGGCTATGCTTTTAGAACTAAAGCCGGTATACTAAACCTAAGTTATGCCATTGGTAAATTTAATGACAACCCATTTACCTTTGACAATTCAAAGGTGCATATTAAAATATTAAGTAATTTCTAAGGCAACGCAACCTATCTTTATTTTCACATCCTATTAGTAAGAATGCCATTCTTCTTAACAAAGCGTTAACCTTTTTTTTAAATTTTTATGT
>CAJQNH010000217.1 GCA_905479615.1 uncultured Eudoraea sp. | reverse complement strand
AAAACCTTTTTGATCATAATAGCAGTTATTACGGTTTAAAAAGCACTCCTTGGTTTAAAACAAAATTTACTAGACTTCTTCGCGATTGCCATAAAGAGGCAGTACTACTGTGAATTTACTCCCCTTGTTTTCTACACTTTTAAAGCTAATATTCCCTCCCAGGTTCTCAACATGCGATTTGACAATATTCAGGCCTATACCGGTGCCTTGAGTCAGCAGTACATTGTCTGCCCTGAAATAAAGGTTAAATATATGCTTTTGGTCTTCTTTCGGAATACCAATGCCCTTGTCAATAACATGGAAGCGAATATCATCTTCATTAATTTCAATCTGTAAATCTATTTCCGTTTCTTCAGGAGAATACTTAATGGCGTTATGTAACAAATTGGTTAATGCCAATGAAATAATTTTCTCATCCTGATGTATTGTAAGGTCCTCAATATTAAGAGGATAATTAATTTTTTGACCTGTTTTTAATAGCATATTCGCATTGTAAATTACCTGATTAACAACTTTACTAAGCGAAAAATCATTAAGTCTATAAACTTCTTTTCCCTTCTCTAATCGCTCAATAGATAAAAAATCATTCAATATTCCGGTAAGATGATGTACTCCTGTTTTAATAGATTTTAAATGTTTAGTCCTCATATCCTGCTGTTCAGTAGATGTATATTTACCAACCAATGTGGCTGAGGTAAGGATAGTGCTTAAAGGAGTTTTAAATTCGTGAGAAACCATCGAAAGGAATTTGGTCTTTAGATTGTTCAGTTCTTGTTCTTTGACCAAAGCTTCCTTAAGTTCCTTGGTTCTTAATGCAACTGTTTTTTCGAGTTTTTGAGTATAATTTTTTCGTTCAGAAATATCCAGGACAATGGCTACTATCAATATCTTATTACCAAGACTGGAGGATTGCAAATGAATTTCAGCAGGATATGTTGTTCCGTCCTTGCGCCTAAACTGGGTTTCAAATGTAATTTTCTTTTTACTACTCAACTGTAAGGGATCTAGAATTTCCCTGAACCGATCTTCAGTAATACCCGAAATAAGATCTGTTGTTGTTAATCTTTTAATTTCTCTAATGGTATATCCGGTATTCTTCTGGCCACCATAATTTACGTGTGTAAACCTTAGTGTAACCACATCAAAAACATATATCTCGTTAAGAGATTCATCAAAAATCTTTAGGAAATGCCTAATCTCTTCTTCGGCTTTTACACGGTTGGTTACATTATTTTGAATTCCTACAAAATGTGTGATCTTATTATCTTTATTTCGGATTGGATTAATAGAGACTTCATTCCAGAATAAGGTGCCGTCTTTTTTATAATTCCTCACCTGTACCTGGCACCTTTTACCCGCTTCTATGGCCTTGTGCATTATTTTAACTCCTCTTTGGTCATTATCGCCTTTCTGAAGGAACCGGCAATTTTTATTAAGGACTTCAGATTCTGAATATCCGGTAAGTTTCTTAAATGCCCTGTTCACATATATAATAGGATTATCCTCCTTTAATGCATCTGAAATGACAATACCGTTTTGGGTAGCCTCCAAAGCCTCACTTTTTACATTTAAATTTTTTTCAATTTCCTTTCTTTCCGACAAATCATAGACAAGTGCCAGAACATAGGTTCTTTCATAAATTGTAAAAGGATTAAACTTTACGGTCAAAGGAAATTCCTCGCCAGATTTTTTACGTCCCTGTACACAACGCCCACCAGCCATTGAATCTTTCTTTATGCGTTTGTAGTATTTTTTAAGATGCTCTTTATGGGTCTTTTTATACTTATCAGGAATTATTATAGAAAGTGGCTTACCTAAAAGTTCATCATGGGAAAAATCAAAGAGACGTGCTGCTTTTTTGTTAATAGAGACCATTAGCTGTTCCTGATTTACCACTAATATTCCCTCCGATACAGTTTCGGAAAGTAAATGGAAAATATTAATATTCTTATCAAAAACATGCATCTTTTATGGTTAGGAATGAATATTTTGAAAGCAAAATGCAAGCTTTAACTAGACCTTAAAAGTAATCACAGGCAATTTCGCGTGATTCACCACATCTTCACCAATGCTTCCTTTAAAAAAATGTGCAATTCCGCTTCTTCCATGGGTAGGAATAGCTATTAAATCTGCTTGTACCTCATTCGCATGATTAAATATGCCTCTTTCTATCGAATAATCAGAGACATAAATCATTTCAGTATTTGAAGGAACCGCACCATTATGGGCTACTTTAAGGAAAAACTCTGCTTTCTTTTTAATCTCTCCTGAGCTCAAGAATTCTTCATTGGGTAAATTGACATATACCAGATGAAGCTTAAGGTCCCATTTCTCAAAAAGAGCCCTTGCACTATGGTAAGCTTTTATACTCTCTACCCGAAGATCACAAGCATAAACAACTAATTTAGGAGTGAATATAGGAGATGGTTCTTTTATTACCAAAACGGGAATATCAGAGGAGCGCACAACCTTTTCAGTATTAGAACCCACAAAAATCTCACTAACCCCGCTTGCCCCATGTGAGCCCATAATTATCAAGTCAATGTTGTTTTCTTTGGCTACCTGATTAATCTCACTGAAGATCTTATAGTTTTGAACCATTTCGGTAACCTTTACACCTTTTAAAAATGGTTTATTTAAAAAAGTTTCGTAACGCTTTTTGGCCAATTTCATATAAAAATGAGCCTCTGCGGCTTCATCAGATTCACTTTTGGTTAAGTAGGCTTCAGAAAGACCCATCATGTGAAGTACAATAATCTCTGCACTAAAATCCTTTGCCAGTTTTGCCGCAACTTCAAGCGCATATCCTGCATGTTCCGAAAAATCTACCGGGACTAATATTTTTTTCAT
>CAJQNH010000216.1 GCA_905479615.1 uncultured Eudoraea sp. | reverse complement strand
TTGAATAGAAATGACGATAAAAAAAATGAAAAATAAATTTGTAGACTTAAGTAAATTTTTCCGCATAAGAATTTAAATTAGGGTTTGACCTTAAGCACAATACACCTTAACCTAGAGCGATATTACACGAAAAATATTTAAATGATTACTTACTCGGGGGTTGCAATATGAAAAAAATAATTTAAACAGCCTAACAATTCTATTAATTTGATTAACCGCTAACAAATCCTATATTTGACCCATTATCCGAAAAAAAAATTAAAACATCTTATGAATACTAAAAGCTTTATTCAATTTATTTGCATTTTTTTTATTTCCTGTTTAAGTCTTACGGCACAAGAACTAACTGAAAAACAAAAAGAATATCAGGAAAATAAAGTGCAAATTTTTACTTTAGAAGAAAGAAATAATATACAAAACTGGATTCAAAAAGAGTTTGCTCAGATGAACCTTTCGGAAGAAAAAGAAGCTCAATACAGTACTATCTTATTGTCTTATATGGGTAAAATCCAAAGGCTGGATGACAAAGACATGGGAAACAGCAAAGAAGACATCATTCAAAAAATGGATGAAATGATTGTAAATCAAGATAAGGAATTAGAAAAAATACTCAGCCCAGAAGAGTTTGCTATGCACGTTAAAATCTATGATCGATTATTGCTAAGTGTTAAGAATAGAATCGCTGAAACAGACTACCCAAAGGAATAAGTTAGCCTTTTTGAATGTAGAATTACTGCCTGTCAACAAGCAGAAGATAAAGATTACTTTTCTATTCATTTTTTTTGCTCCTCCAAAAAAAACGAACCAAAAAAAAGGAGGTTACTTTTACGAGGTGTTTTTTAGGCTTCTCTATCGAACGCCTAAAAACCGATTTAAAAGCCCTAAATTTTTTCCAAGGTTTCAAAAATTATTTACGCGCTTTTAATCTACACTGACGTAAAAGCTTCGGTCCAATTCATGATTGTCGTTTATACAGTGAGCGGCCTTTTTGATTTTTCGTCTTGCATGCTGATAATTTTGGCATGGCAGAAGCAATAGCCCTCGAGTGAAACGGCTAGAGTTATGGTGGAGTAAAATTTTCAGGTAGTTGCACAGAAAAATTAAAACAGCCTTGAACTCCTGCCTGCCGGCAGGCAGGTTTGGTTCATTTTTTTTGCTCCTCCAAAAAAAAATGAACAAAGAATATATCTAAAAGACTGCTTCATTTGAAGCAAGACAAAACACACCCCCAGCCCCTCTCAAGAGGAGAGCTCGTCTAATCAATAATATTTATCGGGAAGAAGGATTAATAAAAAAACTCTATCTCGCTAATTTCCTCAACGCAAGCCATTGTTTCAACATTTCTCTGGAATCGGCAGCGGGATAACCAAGAACTGTTTTCCCAGGTGCTACATCAGCCGCTACACCAGACCCTGCTCCAACAGTAACCCCAGAACCCAAGGTAAGGTGGTCTTTAATAGAGGCGCTACCACCAATAACAACTCCGTCTCCTAAAGTAACTGAACCTGCTAATCCACTATGGCCTGCCATGATACATGAACGGCCCATAATAGAGTTATGTGCAATTTGAACCAGGTTGTCAATTTTACAACCGTCACCCACAATAGTAGAGCTAAATTTACCGCGATCTACGCAAGAATTGGCACCAATTTCTACCGCATTACCAATAATAACATTTCCTATTTGAGGAATTTTTACCAATCCCCTGCCATCCGGGCTTGGTCTAAAACCAAAACCATCTGCGCCAATACTCACATTGGTATGAAAAATACAAAAATGACCTATTTCAGTGCGTTCACGAATTACAGTTCCTGACCAAATTATGCATCCATTCCCAATAGTGGTATCATCCATGATCGTTACATTCGGATACAGAACAGTACCCTCACCCAAAGCAACATTCTTACCCACATAACAATTCGCTCCAATTTTACATCCTCTACCAAGTTTTGCCGTTTCGTGCACTACAGCAGTGGGATGTATTTCTTCTTCAAAAGCAGGTAGTCCCGGATCGAACAATTCTAAAATCTGAGCCATCGCCAGATCAGCATTGGGTACCCTGATTAAAACCCGATTATCTCCTGGTTCTAAAGCAATTTTTTCATCAATAACTGCGGCACTTGCATTTGAATTATCCCAAAGTTTTGCATATTTTCGATTTCCAATAACAGTAATTTCACCTTCCTGAGCTTTTTCTAATTGCTCAGGAGCTTTGATTGTTGCTGATGTTTCGCCTACTAGTTCTCCCTTTACTACTGAATTAATTTCTGCTATGCTGTATGATTTCATAATGGATGGATTAACTGCTTTGTATATCACTACGAATATAGGTTTTTATCATAGTAGTTTATAAATTATCAAAACTTTTGTACAAAAAAAAAGGTCAAATTATAAAAGCACCCAGGCAATTATAATTTGATCTTTTCATTTCAATACTCAATCATTTTAGTAATCCATCATGTCCATTGATCCGTCATAGGAATCCATACTATCCATGCTATTCATGTTATCCATTGCAGGGTAATTATCCATAGCTTCATATTCCACTTGTGGTTGCATTGAAGGCATTTCCTGTTCTTGAATATAATCCATTTGATCAACTGCTTCAAAACTATCGTTTGAATGATCTTGATAATCATTGAGATCACTCTGTGAATTAAATGGTTCAGCTTCATATTCAATATCATTCATATAGTCATCCATTGTATCTATATCCATTTGATCTAATTCAACTTCAAGGTCATAATCATAGCTATCAATGGCTCCATCTAAGTAGCCCCAGTCATAAGCATAATCATCATAAGCATGAACATAAATATCAATATACCCGTAATAAAAACCTGGGTACCATCCTCCGTAAGGTCCCCACCAGTAGTGAGCTCCCCACATCCAACCGTTGATCATGTTCATGGCTGACATGGCAAAGAAGAATCCGGCAGAATTATTATGACAATGTGTAACCTGATTAGATTTTTCACGAATCTTTTTCAACTTCTTGATCATTTTTTTGTCATTCCCAACCTTCGCTTCAAGCTCCGTCAATTTACCTTGCAAGGATTTGTTCTGGGCTTTTACCGCTTCTAGCTTTTCTTTTTCTTTACTACTAAGGGCTTCGCCTTGTTTCATCCTTAGCCCTTCTTTACTATAGTTTTCATACAATAGATCAATGGCTTTTGATGCCTTATCAAGTCCATCTTT
>CAJQNH010000215.1 GCA_905479615.1 uncultured Eudoraea sp. | reverse complement strand
ATGGTATCTATGCCCTCTGCTACATGTTCAGCGAAACATAAAATATCATTACCGGCATCAAATGCCGCCCATTCTAAATCACCCTTATTAGTGAACATTTTGGAAACAGCATGCATATTCAATGCATCGGATACCACTAATCCCTGAAACCCTAATTCTTCACGTAAAACTTCTTTAATTATTTTCTTTGAAATGGAAGAGGGCTTCATTGAGCCATCTGCAAGGGCGGGAACGGCAAGATGTCCTACCATTATAGATTCTATACCGTGTTGAATTAGTTTAATAAACGGGTATAATTCATTCTCCGTGAGCTCCTCTTTTGATTTGTTGATCACAGGAAGACCTAAATGGGAATCTGTAGCTGTATCACCGTGCCCCGGAAAGTGCTTTGCACTGGTAAGAATACCTTCGCTTTGCAGCCCTTTGGCTAATGCAAGAGATTTTCGTGCCACATTATGCTTATCACTACCAAATGATCTATAGCCTATTACCGGATTTTCGGGATTGCTATTGATGTCGGCTACAGGAGTGAAATTCCAATGTATTCCTGCTTGCTTACAATCAGTTGCGATATTCCGGCCAACTTCTGTAATAATTGCGTCATGACCTTTTATTGCTCCCAGAGTTATAGCATACGGGTATTGGGGTGTGTTTTCTACGCGCATTGCCAATCCCCATTCAGCATCAATGCTAATTAATAATGGATATTTGACAACTTGCTGATAACGTTTAATAAGAGATTTCAGAAGGTGATAACTATCCTTATTGTACACTACCTTTTTCTTTCCTTCATAATTAGTGGCAGCACTAGCTCTGGAATGAAAAAAACATAGGCCTCCTATGTGGTAGTTTGCAATTAACTTTTCGAGTTTAACTATCTCTTCTTCAGAGTCATTAATAAATGCTGCTGGCATAAAAAGCTGTCCAACTTTCTCTCTTGGTGTGAGTGTTTTTTTAGCTGTTGGATAGTCCATATTATCCTTACTCATTACTGGCCCCTTTTTTTCCATAATCTGCAGGATATTTTAAATACTTTAAAATCAATATTGCTGGTAAAGCGCCAATCACGACCCAAACAAAGAAGCCATCATATCCAAGCCATTCCTGCATATAACCACTAACCAGGCCGGGGAGCATCATACCAAGGGCCATAAACCCAGTGGCAAGAGCGTAATGGGAAGTTTTAGAGGCTCCTTCGGCGATGTAAATCAGATAAACCATAAAACCTGCGATTCCAAAACCATAGCCAAACTGTTCCAAGACCACGGTGGTTATTACGGCAAACTTACTAGTGGTATTTGTTATCGCAAGGAAAGCGTAAAAAGCATTTGGAATATTTATGGAAAGAACCATGGGTAACATCCATTTTTTTAAGCCATCTTTTGAAATCAGTATCCCGCCCAAAATTCCTCCAATGGTAAGCATAATAACACCGATAGTTCCATATATGTAACCAACTTCAGAGGTGCTATATCCCAAACCGCCTTCAGCAGTGGAATCCAGGAAAAAAGGAGCTGACATTTTCACCAATTGCGATTCTCCAAATCGGAAAAAGAGAACAAACGCCAATGCCATCCCCATGCCTTTTTTATTGAAAAATGTGGAAAATACTTCAAAAAACCCTGCAGGTTTCTGTTTCTCAATAGCTTCAGAAGATTCAAATTTAGGGGTCACAAAAAAGTTGGTAAGCGTTAAACCAAACATCAAGAGTGCGGCAGCTATCATGGTAATGGACCATGCCTTGGTATTATCGCCATAATAATTTTCCAAAAACCCGGCAAGAATAACCAAAAGCCCTTGTCCGGTAACGTTTGCCAACTTGTAGAATGTACTTCGGATGCCAACAAAAAAAGATTGCTTGTCCTGTGTCAAACCTATCATATAATAACCGTCCGAGGCAACATCATTAGTGGCAGAGGCAAAAGCAGCCATCCAGAAACATGCCAATGTGGTAACAAAAAAAATGTTGGTGGGTAAAAATAGTCCTACTCCGAGCAAGGCAATAGCGACAAGAAGTTGCATAGATAAAAACCAATTTCTCTTTGTGCTAATTATGTCTACATAAGGGCTCCATAAAGGCTTTATTACCCATGGAAGATATAGCCAACTGGTATACAAACCAATATCAGCATTGCTGATGCCCAGTTTTTTGTACATAATAACGGATACCGTAACCACTAAAACAAAAGGGAGACCTTGGGTAAAATAGAGCACTGGAATCCAGGCCCAGGCACGTTTATTTTTTTGTATCATACGAGTTTATTTCACTTAAATGTATGACAATTGGCTCACTTTCTTTTCTATACTTATCGGTAAAGGTGACGGCAATATTTTTTCTTTGGTCAATTAATCCTTTTCCGAGGTTAAAGGAGTTACTGTTATCCATGAATATCTGGGTGATAATATTTTTTGGTTCACAGACCGGTAGTTTTTTAGGTTTTTTTATTTCATAAATGTTGGCAAACCGGGTATTTTCATTATTTAAAAAGTTGAATGTAAATTTCAGATAATTGTTTTTATCAATAATATTATCTAACTCTGGCAAAGGTTGTCCCTTATTAATAATCAATGGTGAAACGGGTGTAAAGGAGGGATAGGAGTATAGTCTGTTTTTGATATAATTTACGACGTCTTCATTTCCTTTCATGAGTGATCTGGCACTAAAAAATACATTACCCTGAACAGCTGCGGTTTTTCTTGCCAACTGCAATTGTTTTGGTAATTCCTTCATTTTATCCCAGGCTTTGTCACTGTTATTTCTTACTTTATAAGCGCCATTACCTATATAAAGATTCGTGTTTTTTTGATTTTCCGCCCACCAGTCAATGAGTATGCGATGGGAGGCTGCCGGTAACTTTAAACTCCAGTATATCTGAGGAACCAAATAGTCTATCCACCCGTTTTCCATCCATAATAGGGGATCTGCAAAGAGGTCTTCATAAGTGGTTTGCCCAGCTTTTGTATCTGACCCTTTTGGGTCGGTAGCTATGTTCTTCCAGACCCCAAACGGACTTATTCCGAATTGCACCCAGGGTTTTTGTTCTTTAATGACCTGATGTACCTGCTTCACTAGGGTATCAATATTACTTCTGCGCCAATCTTCCAGAGAAAGTTCAGCCTTGTTATTGGATAAATGGGTTAATGAATCATTAAACACCTCATTATTAATGGTATAGGGGTAGAAGTAATCATCAAAATGAATGGCGTCTATATCGTATTGGCTAACCACTTCTTCAATAATGGAAACCATATGTTTCTGCACTTCAGGTAATCCGGGATTATAATAATACTTTTTACCATATTTAATCATCCAATCCGGGTGCTTAAAGTAATCATGAGATTCCGAAAGCACATCAGTATTCAGATCAAATGTGGCTCTATATGGGTTAAGCCAGGCATGAAATTCAAAACCTCGAATATGGGCCTCTTTTATCATCCACTTCAGAGGGTTTTGATCTGTTTCAGGCGCAATACCTTCTTCTCCCGTTAAAAAACGTGACCACGGCGCAAGATTTGATTCGTAAAAAGCATCACCAGCGGTGCGTATTTGTAAGACAACGGCATTAAAATTTAATGCTTTGTAAAAATCTAGAATATGAAGGTATTCTTCTTTTTGCTTTTCCCAGGGATCACCTCCTCTTTGTGGCCAGTCAATATTGACCACTGTAGCTATCCAAACTGCGCGAAATTCCGTTTTAGGTATTGCGCCATTATGTTTAATCAGGCTGCAAGATGACAGTGATAGTAAAATAAATACGCCAACTTTTTTTAGCATCAATTGCGTGTAATTCCCTGCCTCTGCCATAATTGATTTACAGAAACAGGGTTGATTAAGCCTGAGATTATAAATTGAATTTATAACTTACAAATCCCTCCATGGCCTCATATTCTGCCATCCCCAGGGCATTGTACTTTTTGGCGGTTTTTGTATTGCGCTGTTCGGCTCTTTGCCAGAATTCCCTTTGATCGTTACCGGGGAACATAGCACTGTCTTTTTGGGATTGATGCTTAAAAATTGCACTCTTTTTTCGTTCCATTTCCATTGGGCCAATAGGTACGGTCATTTCCATGTCTGCAATATCCCATTCCTGCCATGCGCCTCTATAAAGCCAAACATAGCAATCATTTATCCATTCTGCTTTTTCCTCTACGAATCTGTCTAAGGCGCTGTAAATAATCTGTAGACATACACGGTGAGTACCATGTGGATCAGAAAGATCTCCTGCTGCAAATATTTGGTGGGGTTTTACTTTGTTCAGCAAATCATATGTTATCTGAACATCTTCTTCAGAATAAGGTTTCTTTTTAACCGTTCCTGTTTCATAAAAAGGAAGGTTTTGGAAGTGGGCATTTTTTTCATTTACGCCGCAGTATCTGCATGCAGCAAGCGCTTCTCCTTTTCTAATCAGGCCTTTAAATTTCTGAATCTCCGGACTGTCTACCTGGCCGGGCCTCTTGTTTTTAAGAAACGCCCTCACTTCTTTAACCTGCTCGGACAGGGTCTCATTATCTTGTTCCACATCCGTTGCGAAATCGAGAAAGCGGATTACTTCATCATCAAAAACGGCTATATTACCTGAAGTCTGGTAGGCTACATGAACTTCATGACCCTGATCCACTAACCTTAATAGTGTGCCTCCCATGGAAATGACATCATCATCCGGATGGGGGCTAAAAATCAGTGAAGTTTTCGGATAGGGATCTTTTCTTTCCGGTCTTTGGCTATCATCGGCATTTGGTTTACCACCGGGCCAGCCTGTAATAGTTTTCTGTAGTTGATTGAAAACAATTAGGTTAATATGTTCTGCAGATCCTATTTCAGCAACTAAATTCCCCATTCCATACTCATTATAGTCTTCATTGGTTAATTTTAGGATTGCTTTATTGAGTTTTTCAGAAAGCCAGATGGTTGCCCCTTTAATTAGCTTCTCATTCCAATCACACTCGCTTACCAGCCATGGTGTGCTTATCCTTGTAAGTGAAGAAGCCGCTGCATGGTCAACTATGAAATCGCATGCGTCATGATGTTGAAGAAAAGTTGCCGGAACAGATTCTCTTATTGGTCCTTCAACAGCTTGACTTATAACATTTGCTTTTCCTTCTCCCCAAGCCATCAAAATTATGCGCTTTGCTGCCATAATTGAGCCAACACCCATGGTAATTGCTTTTATAGGAACATTTTCCAAACCAAAAAAATCGCTTGCCGCATCTAGTCGCGTAACTCTGTCAAGTCTAACGATTCTTGTTTTACTATTCAGGGAAGAACCCGGTTCATTAAAACCTATGTGACCCGTACGGCCAATCCCAAGAATTTGGATGTCAATACCACCAGCATCCATAATTTTTTTCTCATAGTTAACACAGAAATCCCGAACATCTTCCTTATCTAAGGTGCCATCCGGGATGTTGATATTACTTTTTTTGATATCGATATGATCAAATAAATGTTCATTCATAAAGCGCACATAGCTATGAATAGAATCGGATTCCATCGGGAAGTATTCATCCAGGTTGAATGTGATCACGTTTTTAAAACTCAGGCCCTCTTCTTTATGAAATTTCACAAGAAATTCATACATCTTGGTAGGAGAGGAACCTGTCGCTAATCCAAGTACTACATTTTTCCCCAGCTTTTGTCGCTGTCTAATCAGTTCTGCAATCTCGTTGGCAACAAAAAAGGATGCCTGTTCAGAGCTTTCATGAATTAAGGTATTAATTTTTTCAAATTTCCGCGATTCTTCGTCGGTTGGAAAGTTCATTGCGCTTGGTTTTGTAAGTGTTCGTGCCATCTTAACTGCTTGGATTTTTGATTCTTTGATGCAAAGATAGATAAATAAATCAATACATGCAGTAATTTGCAATATAAAATGCAAATAAATGCTTTAAAACATAATTATAAACATAAAAACTGTAAAAAACGGCAAGTTAAATTATTTGATTATCTTTGCAAGTAGTAATTAATAGGATTCGTTTTATGTTAAAGGAAGAGCGTCAGCTGGCCATATTAAATGAAGTAGAGCTTCATAATCGCATATTGTTAACAGATATAGCAGAGAAACTAAATGTATCTATAGATACTGCAAGAAGGGATGTAAAAGAACTGGATGCCGTGAATAAATTACGGAAAGTGCATGGCGGTGCAATATCTCTGGGCTTTACTGGCTTGGCTAGTAGCAATGCAAACATTTATGCCCTTGAGGAAAAGATAACTATTGCTCAAAAGGCAATTGGTCTTATCCGTGAAGGAAGCGTAATATTCATTGATGGGGGTACAACATGCCTGGAACTTGTTCGCTTAATTCCTCCACAACTTAAGCTAACTTGTTTTACACTAAGTCTACCTGTGGCCTGGCAATTGCTATCCCATCCTGATATTAAAGTAATTTTTATTGGAGGAGAAATTTCCAGAGATGCTCAAATATCTATTGGCGCTTATACCATCCATCAATTATCAGAAATCAGATTTGACTACAGTTTTATAGGAACTGGTTATGTTGATGCAATTCACGGCTTAACCGAGTTTGATTGGGAAATTGTTCAGATGAAGAAGGCCGTTATCAACGCGTCTAAAAAATCGGTACTTTTGTGCATATCTGAAAAGCTAAATTCACAGCATCAATATAAAACTTGTGATATTAACTCCATTAACACAATGATTACTGAATTAGCACCAGATAATAACCTTCTTAACCTCTACAGAAACCAGGATATTCACATTCTTTAATATGTCGGATTATATTAAAATTACGGAAACACCCTCAGATTATACAGATTTGGAACTTATGAGTACCCAATCTATTCTGGAGAACATCAACAATGAAGATCAGAAAGTGGCAGAGGCAGTAAAAATGGCAATTCCTCAGCTTTCTAGACTTGTTGATGCCCTTGAAGAGCGTTTTTACCAGGGAGGTCGCTTATTCTATATAGGAGCAGGAACAAGCGGGCGTTTAGGTATTTTAGATGCTTCAGAAATCCCTCCAACCTATGGGATGCCTCATGACAAGGTAATAGGCTTAATTGCCGGAGGAGATTCTGCCATTAGAAAAGCAGTGGAATTTGCCGAAGACGATACCAAGCAGGCCTGGTTAGATCTTAAATCTTACGATATTTCCGAAAAAGATGTTCTCGTAGGTATTGCAGCTTCAGGTACAACGCCTTATGTGCTTGGGGGTATTACGGATGCAAAAAAACATGGTGTAATAACGGCCGGGATTACGAACAATCCTGGATCACCGTTGGCAACTTTATCGGATATCCCAATAGAAATCAACGTAGGACCTGAATTTGTTACAGGGAGTACTCGGATGAAAAGTGGCACTTCTCAGAAACTTGCCTTGAACATGATTAGTACTGCATTAATGATCAGAGTAGGCAGGGTAAAGGGTAATAAGATGGTAAATATGCAACTCAGCAATAATAAATTAGTGGATAGGGGCACCCGTTATCTCATGGAGGGTTTAAACTTGAATTATGAAGAGGCACAAAAGGCCCTCAGCCAATACGGCTCAGTTAAAAAAGCACTGGACGCGCTTAAAAAATAATACTATTTTAAAATAGTAGTTACTTCTTCAATAGTGACCATTTTTGCACCTGAATTCCCCCAGGAATTAAGCACATAATTCATTACATCGACAATTTCTTCGTTTTCCAGGCCCAGAGGCATCATGGTATTGTTGTAGGTAACACCATTAACTATAAGCTCACCCCGCTGACCGTACTTTACTCCTTTAATGCTTGCTTCTCTGTTATTCATTAAATAATCCGATTTGGCCAGAGGTGGAAAGGTATTCTCTACACCTTCTCCGGTTTCTTGATGACAGGTAATACAAAAGTCGGTATAGATATCTTTACCTCTTTGAATGCTCTCTTTCAACTCTTTGTCCTGAATTAAGAAATATGTCACACCTGAAACAATCAGGAGATAACTGCAAATAATAAATTTCATTTGATAGTAAATTAAGGAGATACTGATATAAATGCAGATTGGTTGTTATTGCAGTGGAACCAATTTGTAAATACCTTTTCCTTCAACGGCAACATAAATAAAGCCATCCGGGCCTTGGCGAACATTCCTGACCCTGCCAATATCCTCCATAAGTTTCTCGCGATAAGTCACTTCATTTCCATTTAATTCGAGACGTTCGAGATATTGAAAAGCAAGAGACCCAACTAGCAAATTACCTTTCCAGGCGGGATATTTATCTGAAGTTACAAATGTCATTCCACTTGGTGCAATAGAAGGAACCCAATAATGAATGGGCTGTTCCATTCCTTCCATCTCAGTTATATCTGTTATTGGAGTACCACTATAATTAATGCCATAGGTAATTACCGGCCAGCCATAGTTGGCTCCTTTTTTTACAATATTTATTTCGTCCCCACCCTGTGGTCCGTGTTCATGGATCCATATGGCTCCTGTTTCAGGATGTTTAACCATGCCTTGAGGGTTTCTGTTTCCATAAGTATAAATAGCTTTTTTGGCATTTGATTCATTAAAAAATGGATTATCCTCAGGGATTCTTCCATCATCATAAATTCGGTAGATCTTACCACAATCCCGCGTGATATCCTGAGGATTTATATCGCGTTCCCCGCGTTCCCCTATGGAAAAATACAAATAACCTTGATCGTCAAATTCCATTCTGGATCCGAAATGCTGACCCTTTGTAGTATTAGGTGAAGCTTTATAGAGTATCTCATTGTTTGTTAATGAGTTACCAATTAATTTAGCACGCATAACAGCGGTATTTCCACCTTTGTCTTCTCCTTCTTCAGAGGCAAAGGAAAAGTAAATCCAGCCAGTATTTTCATAATCCGGATGAAGTTCTATGTCCAATAAACCGCCTTGCCCTCTGTTATAGACTGCAGGGCCATTTGTTATGGTTGATTTTTGACCATCTTTAAAGAGAATAAGTTCACCAGATTTTTCGGAAATTAACATACTGCCATCAGGCAAAAACACCATTCCCCATGGAACTTGGAGCCCATCAACTATTAATTCAGCGGTAAAGGTGGTTTCACTGGGTGTATTTACGCCATTATCTGCTTTTTGTCCACAAGACAAGTTGGTCATTACAACGAATAAATACAGGACTTTGATACTATTTTTCATATTTGAGCGTTAAAAATAAATAACTAAAGTAGGCCTTTTGCAGCCTAAAGATAAAGAGAAATTATAAGTTTAAATAATTACGCTGTAGAATATACTGATCCCAAATCACGCATATTCTTGCCATAACACGAATTAACCTATGCTCCGAAAAAACTCAAGGCAACTTTTGTATGCCGTGCTATTACTTGCGCTTTCAATTGTGGGTACTTCGGCTATAGCGAATACCAAGGTTTATGAGCTTATATCGGAAATAGCAAGTGTAGAAGATGAGGTTAATTCCTTATCTGTAGTTACCCCTACTGAAGTAGAACCCATTTTTCAAAGTGC
>CAJQNH010000214.1 GCA_905479615.1 uncultured Eudoraea sp. | reverse complement strand
TAAAGGGATCAGGTAACCTGAAAAATTTGAAACAATCATTTATGTGGTTAAGTAAACCTTCCGGGAAAAACATAATAGCTTTTACAACAGGCCACTGTGAATGGTTTCCAAACAGAACAAATAGAACGGAAGTAGAGAATTTGTACTACGCTCTCCAAGATTGGGGGTATGAAGTGAAAATCATATCCGAATCAATAAATGATGACAGCCTTGATGATGTTGGAGTTCTTGTAGTGGGTAATGCCTGGGGCAATATACCCGAAACCGAAATTAATGCTATAGAAAAATTTGTTTCAAAAGGTGGTGGGTTTATGGCGGTAGGGTTAGGTTGGTCCTGGGGACAATCTGATCAAGAACAGTTAAAATGTCATTTGCCTTCCTATGGAGAAAACGCCAATGATTTATCTACTTACCCCATGAACAAGGTTTTTGCGTCATACGGTGCCCGGTGGACAGGTAAAATTATAGAATAGTCAAGCTAAACTATTGACAGGACTAATCTTTATATAAGAAATTGAAATTATTTGTAGGGAAAGAGGTTGTATTATATCACCTGAGTTAGTTCGCTTTGGTCATGCCTAGAGGGGCTAAAAATCGAAAATCTGCCGGGTATGCTACACACAAAATACAATTAAACAACTCAATGTATATCCGCTCTTTGCATGGCAGGCCAAAGCCGCGCGTTTTTTTCCTGGTAAAGTTCCATATCCTTAAAGATGGTGCTCAGCAATTTAATGGCCTGGAGAATATAGGGCCCTTTGTTAAGCATAACACAATCTGTCCGCTGCGCCATCGCGGCATCAGTCATTTCGGCCCGGGAAGGTATCCCCTGCTTTGAGAGATTTTCCAGTACTTGTGTTGCCCAGATTTCAGGAATATGTGCCGCTCTGCACAGTGAAAGAATTTCCCTTTGAACCCTGCCAATGTTATCCCAGCCACACTCTATCGCCAGATCTCCCCTTGCGATCATCACACCTACAGGGTAGGTCTTCATGGCCTCCAATAGAATTTTGGCCAGGTTATTAAAACCACTTTGTGTCTCAACCTTAAGAATGATCCCGAATCCTTTCGGAGGATTTAATTTTTTCAACTCCGTAATGAGATTACTTACATCCTTCTTTCGGTTTATAAAAGATACGTTTACGATATCCGCGTTTTGAACCACAAATGCGAGATCTTTTTTGTCTTTAGCTGTTAAACCTCTGAACTCCAATTTGCTGCCGGGAAAATTTATTCCTTTGTCTGCTCTTAGTTTACTTCCTGTTATTTTGGAATTGACAATTTCTATCGTCATTTCGTCCCGGGCCAGGTGGCGAATAACTCCTTCGATCTTGCCATCATCAAAAAAGACAGGCTCCCCTTCACTTAGCTGCTCAAATATATCCCCTATAGTACAAGAAATTTGTGCCTGGCTTATCAAATTGTCATCCTTATCCCTAAGTGCAGGTTCACCCTGCACTGCATCCTTATGCAATCGTAAAAAATCTCCCGTGTGCAACCTTATGAATTGTTCTACCCGGGGTAATTCACCTATCACGATTGGAGTAGAAGAATAATCTGCATTGGTATATAATTTCATGCCCGTTTCCAGAAAGGTGGTTTTACCACATTGGGCAATACAGCCGTTTTCCGTGGTTTTTGTAATTGTAAATGCCCTTTTCTTGTTTCGGGTATCTCTAAAGAACAACTGGTCCCCCGCTTTGAGCTTTTCCAAACTTGTTAATGCTACAGGCAGATGCGACAGATCTGCGTTGGGATGTGGAACCGGGCCTATCCAGAGCTCACAATCCTTAATGACATTACCCCGCACGTCCTTTGTTGGTCTGAATTTTGTAACTTTTGGCCCGGCCGCCAAAGCACAGGTACGCACTTTTGGGCCTCCCAAATCCATTGAGATCTTACATTTTTTTTTCAATTTTTTAGACGCTGACTTAATGTGTCCGATCATCAGGCTCCATTCTTTTTCACTGTCATGTGCACAATTTATTCGTGCACAATTCATTCCGCTGGCAATCATATCATGTGCCAACTGGTAATCATAGGCAACCTCTGTAGGTAAGGTAACCATTATACGGGTGCGTCTTCCTTTAGAACGGTATCCCAACAACGATTTTGCATTGGATTTACCCAGCCGATTACTTTTTTTGAACGTTAATTCGGCCTTGTGTTTTTTAATGGGTTCATTGTTCAGAAAGCCCTCCAGGATGGCCTTACTGGCCAACAAACTTGCCATAACATGGCTTTCCGGTTTGTCGAGCCGGGAAAGCCCCAGGTTCGCAAGCTTTTTCTGGATTGGTCTTATATCTTCTTTACGAAGCGCACGGTAATGGATAAGATTACGGGCACTTTTGATAAAATTAGGATGGACCTCGGAGAGTTCGGCCGAATATTTGGCTTCGAAATGCTCCAAACGTTCTACGATTGCAGAAATTTCACGAATAAGCCATTGTATTTTATCTTCTTTTTTGCCAATTTCTGCCATTGTATGTTCCTTTAACAGCCGGGAGTATTATAAATTTAATGGTTATTTCGCACATTTAGGTAATAACTTCATCCTTAGAATTACTTTCTATAACAATATCAAGGAACTTGCCTTTGGCAAATACTGTGTGGTGTTTGTCCCGGCTGTTTTGGTAGCTTTCTAAAAAGTGGTTTCCTAAACCAATCAATATTCAAATCGAGTCTGCATTACCAACCGCACAAATTATCAAAACATGATGCTTATCATTTTACTTTTTGTTCTTCCTGCGTACTATTGACAGCGGAGTATTAAAAGTTGCCCAGGGAAATCATATCAATAAGTAAACATGAAAACAGCACTATTAAAAGACTTAAAAAAGATGTATGCGATACATAAGGGGAATGGCTTATATTATTTGAAATATCAAGAGCCCAGTTTATTTAAATTTTTAGCCCCTGACCCGGAAATTATAATGACTAATAAAAACTTAAATAAAATAATTGCCGAGAGGAGAAGAAGAATAAACTCCTATATGAGATATAGAAGAGAACAACAAACAAAGAGTGTGTCATAACAACAATCCTATACCTCGCATTGCTGCTCGTAATTTCATGTAATGATGATGTACTTAATTTAGTCCAGGAAGGGTATTTATCAGTAAACACAGAATTTATAAAATCACTTTATTAAACCAATAACCATTCAAAGCACGTTAGCTTCTAATGAATTAGGAAAACCAGCAGCACAAACTTTATTAAAAGAACTGAAGTAAAAACCACTTACAACACTATATAAAAGCAATAGCGGTTTGGGTAGGTACCCAAACCGTTTTGTTTTGAATTAAGTATCTTACTCTACCAAAAGTGATTGCATTTTAATCCGCTACTTCTCCAATACTAAACGTTGTATTATTTATTTTCTTAGCAACTGGCAGAATTAACGTATTACAAAATAGAAAACTTATGTGCGAAAAAGAAAAGTCAAAGAAGCCCGGCTTACCCCCCATGGGTGCACAAGACTTCTCGGAGATAGAAGACTGGCCAGGGTATTTCAATGCTGTTCTTGGAAAAGGAGCACGAGATACACTAAGTGCAGCTCTGGATTCTTTTGAGAAGGAGGGATTTAATAACGGATTTGCGGTCGATTTAGCCGCTGGTGAAGGACGGGATTCATTAGAACTGCTCGGTAGAAACTGGCGGGTATTAGCAACCGATAATCACCCAGAAGCATTCTCTTATTTATGGGCCAGGGTACCAGAGATATTGAAACCCCAATTGACGACCACAGAGGTGAGCTTCTGTGATATGAAGTTTCCCGACTGTGACCTGGTGAACGCCAGTTTTGCCTTGCCGTTTTGCGAGCCACAACATTTTGTAGTGCTATGGAATAAAATCGTAGCATCAATCCGCCCCGGAGGCAGGTTTGCAGGTCAGTTCTTTGGAAGCAGAGATACCTGGGCATCACTTCCAAATCGGTCTCACCACTCTCGTAAAGAAGTTTTAAAGTTGTTGAAAGGCTTTTCGATAGAAATGATGAGGGAAGAAGAGCGTGACGATCCGCCAGACCTTAGGAAACCAAAACATTGGCAAATATTTCATATAGTGGCGAGGAAACATTAACAATGGCAAGAAAATAAATTAAGCTGTCTATCGACAAATAAGAGTGAATGGTTTTAGATTTATAAGCCCTTAAAAGAATATATGAAATTGATGGCTGAAGGTAACATTAGCTTTATAGATTTCATTGAAATTCATAAGAAGAACTTTTTCTCTGGTTGAATTCATCCTTCTTTTGGTGTGATTACTTCATTTATTTCATCGGGAAAAGACCATCCGCCATATTTAATAATTCAGTACCTTAGAAAGAACAACCAACTTTAACTTTACATGATTGGCTTTTTCCGTAAAATCCGCAAACAACTCGCAGATGATAACCCAACCTCCGCTATGGCTTCGGATGGTATAAAAACAGGAAAATACCTGAAGTATGCCATTGGAGAGATTGTATTGGTGGTAGTTGGAATTCTGATTGCTTTGAGTGTTAATAATTGGAATGAAGATTGAAAAAAAAGTGTTTTAGAACAAGAAATCCTCCAACAGCTCAAAGAAGAATATGATATTTATATAGTTCAGCTTGAACAAAAAATAGCAATACGTAAAATATAATTAATGCTTACTTTCTAATAATACATTCTACAATGACTTTTAGAAAACTACATAACCGAGTGATTTTAATTATAGGACTATTATTCATTTTTAATATAAGTTGTAAACGAAATATTAAGCTTAAAACAGCTGCCAACGACAAATTGATCATTTCATATATCGGGGATGAACGCATTTTTCATCAAGATTATTGGGGAATGGAATCTACTTATTGGATTTTTTTACCACTGGTTAAAAACGTTGGAGACGAACGCGGTGAAATACAAGCAGTTCTTGCTGAAAGCTGGACACGTTCTGATGATTACCGGACCTGGACAGTGCAATTAAGAAAAGATATTTATTGGCATGATGGAGTTCAAATGACAGCAAAAGACATCAAATTCTCTATTGATTTAAGAAAAAAAGTTACTGGTTTTGAAGGTAACTATAACTGTGAATTGATCGACGAATTTAGCTTTCGATTAACAACGATTAAACCCATTTCTAATTTAGATACTTGGGATGTTTATTACCCAAAACATTTGTTAGAAAATTTAGATCCTGAAAATTATTATGACTGGGATTTTTGGGTAAATCCTGTTGGTAATGGTCCTTACAAATTTGTAAGGGATGTGCCTAAGACCATGGTAGAGGTAGAAGTAAATCCTAATTATTTTGGAAAGCAGCCAAAAATTAAGAGCGCCATTCTTAAATTTTCGAGTACGCCATCATTACAAGAGTTGTTAAGTGGTAATGTAGATGTCTTAACGTACGCACCCAGGGATTTCCTGTTTAAAATTGAAGGAGACAATCGATTTAAATCTTATCATTGGTGGGGAAGTTGGGCACAAAGCATTCTATGGAACCACAACAATCCGCTATTCAAGGACGCTTCGGTTCGAAAAGCATTGACGTTAGCTATTAATAGAGTCGAATTATCTGAAGTATTGAACTACCCTAAGAACATTCCGATAACTGATGTCCTATCGACTAGAGCTCAACGGAGTAAATACGATTTATCTAAGCCCTTGCCTTTTGATCCAGAAAAAGCAACTAAATTACTAAATGATTCTGGCTGGAGCGATACAAATAATGACGGTATATTAGATAAAAATGGAATCGATTTTAGCTTTACAGTAACACTTCAGGGACAAGATAAATTGATGGCCATTTATATTCAAAATAACCTTAAAAGCATAAAGATAGGCATGGATATAGAAACCATAGAGGGTAATATAATAAGACAGCAGCTTGAGAAAAATGATTTTGACGCTATTATTACGAGATTCCCGAACTCTGAATTGGGTGTCGAAAGAATCAAAACATATTTTAACAAAGATTCTCAAATTGGATATTACAACAGAGAAATAGATAGCTTATTTAATATTATAGAGAACACTGGTGATAAAAATGAAATTGACCGATTATACAAAAAGCTTGTTCCTATATTTGAAAGAGACATCCCCATTACCTTTATTGTACCACAGGTACAAACTCATATCGTTAGAAGCGACATTAAAGGCTTATCGAATTTATTTAATGCAGACCCCGTTTGGTCTTTGGAGTCTTTATGGATAGAGTAAGAAATTTTATTGGATGATTCGGTATATCATTAAACGCATATTAATTTCTATTCCCATGTTATTGGGTATCGCATCTTTGGTTTTTTTTATTATTCATATTGCGCCTGGTGATCCATTAGATATGTTGATAAATCAGTACCAAAGGAATGTTCCTAGTCCAGAAACTATTGAAGCTTTTAGAATCAAATACGGATTAGACCAACCCATCCACATACAATATTTTAAGTGGTTACAAAATTGTTTAGCTGGTGATCTGGGTGAATCTTTTCGATATCATAGGCCAGTCACCACACTTATTACAGAACGCATTCCATTTACAATTCAACTCACATTTCTTGCGCTGCTTTTCGATGCCCTATTTGGAATTCTTTTGGGCATAATCTCAGCCGTAAAGCAATACACACTAACGGATAAAATAATTAGTGTTGGATCATTAATTATATATTCTATCCCTGGATTTTGGCTAGCCTTAATGTTAATTTTAATTTTTTCTGTAAATCTAGGATGGCTCCCCTTATCGCAAACAAGATCTTTAGATTATGACCTTTTATCTGGTGTAGATCAATTTAAAGACCGTTTGATGCATCTAATTCTTCCCGTATTCGTGCTTGGGATTGCGTCGGCAGCTAGTACCGCAAGATATCTAAGAAGTCGTTTGCTGGAAGTTTTAAATGAGGAATTTATACTTGCAGCTCGAGCAAGAGGCATAAAAGAAAAGGCTGTGATATTTAGTCATGCATTAAAAAATGCATTGATCCCAATAATAACTATTTATGGAATGTCACTTCCGTTTTTATTAGGTGGTTCTGTACTTATCGAGAGTATCTTTTCTTGGCCTGGAATGGGAAGTTTGGCTATAGAAGCCGTTCAAAATAGAGATTATCCTTTAATCCTTGCTACTACTATGATGGGTGCAATCCTGGTTGTTTTGGGGAACTTATTAGCAGATATTATGTATGCAATTGTTGATCCAAGAGTTTCATATGATACATAAACCATCATTAAATATAGCCCTTCTAATGGCTCTTATCCCAGGAGCTAATCACTTGCGTGATCACAGGTTAAAAAGAGGAGGTGGTCTACTAACACTCGCATTGCTATTAGGACTAATTTTCTTTTTTAAGCATACAAAAATTATGGAGTTTCTAAATTCGAAAGACATTGGCTCTTGGAGTGCAGCATTTATTTTTATTGTACTGTGTGTTGTAACTTATACTTACTCATTTGTTTATGCCATTAAGAGCCGTTCTAAAAAAGATGCGGATTCACGCCGAAATGGTGCATTGCATTATGCCTACAAAAGATTTTCAGCTAACTCTCTAGCTACCTTCTCTGCTTATTTGATTGTTTTAATGTTTATCGTAGCTTTTTTGGCTCCCATAATTGCTCCTTATGATCCACATCTTATCAACGATGTTATAAATACCCGATATCTGTCTCCTAGCTTTACCCATCTTTTTGGCACAGATTCCTTAGGGCGCGATTTATTTAGTCGTGCCCTCTTTGGAGCCCGAATATCGCTCTCGATAGGAATATTATCTGTATTAATATCAATGAGTTTAGGAACCATCTATGGAGCTGTTGCTGGATATTTTGGAGGTGTCATTGATAACATCTTAATGCGTTTCGTAGACGTTATAATGGCTTTCCCCATATTTTTTCTGATGTTATTATTGGTGGGTGTTTTTGATGCAAGTATATTAATGCTCATCTTAATTCTTGGATTTACTTCTTGGGCAGGTACAGCACGGTATATTAGGGGAGAAATACTATCTTTAAGGGAGCGTGAGTTCATTGAAAGCTCTAGGGCAATTGGTCTTCCCGCTCATCTCATTATATGGCATCATCTTATTCCGAATGCCTTATCACCGGTACTTGTAAGCGCTACTTTAATGGTTGGTGGAATGATTATGGCAGAGGCTGGTTTATCGTTTTTAGGAATTGGTTTACGCCCTCCAACACCATCTTGGGGAAATATGATCAGCGAAGGACAAGAAGCTGTTTTTACGGGATGGTGGATTGCGTTTTTCCCAGGTCTCTTACTAACCATAACCATACTGTCTTTTAATTTATTGGCAGATGGATTACGGGATGCTTTGGATACTAAAACGTTAATGCGTAAATATGTATAAAAATGTTGCTAGAGGTTACAAATTTAAGAACGTCCTTTTTCCTGGATAATGGAGAGTTAAAGGCTGTGGATGATATTTCTTTTTCTATAGAAGAAAAACAAACGCTTGCCATTGTAGGAGAATCGGGTTGCGGGAAAACTGTAGCAGCCATGTCCATCTTAAATCTTGTAAGTCTTCCAGGGCGTATTATAAGTGGTCGTGTAAATTTCGAAGGCGCTAACCTGCTAGAATTAAACAATGACAAACTATGCGATATTAGAGGTAGAAAAATCGGCATGGTTTTTCAAGAACCGGCTTCTTCTCTAAATCCGGTTTTTACAATCGGTGCGCAACTTAGAGAAACACTCGTCAGACATACTCAATTAAACAAACATGAAATAAGTGCCAGGGCTATAAAGTTACTTGGCGATATGGATTTTAAAGAGCCTGAAAATTGGGTCAATGCTTATCCACATCAATTATCTGGAGGTATGAAACAACGTGCAGCCATTGCACTTGCTATGTGCACACAGCCAAAATTATTAATTGCCGATGAACCAACTACAGCACTAGATGTTACTGTTCAAGCCGAAATACTTGATTTATTAAAATTTCTAAAAGAAGAACATGAAATGGCTATGTTGTTAATATCACATGATCTTGGAGTTGTTGCTGAATTAGCAGATAGAGTTACGGTTATGTACGCTGGCAAGCAATTTGAAAATGCCTCGTTAGAACATATATTAACAGTGGCGAAACATCCATATACACAAGGATTATTAAAGTCTATGTTGCACTTAGATACTATTAATAATGATTTTCTAGAAGTTATCCCGGGATCAGTGCCAGATTTATTAGATCTTCCTAAAGGTTGTTCGTTTCATCCAAGGTGCTCGTTAAAAGAGTCGATTTGTCAAGAGCATGTTCCAAAAATATCCTTACATAAGAATAACACATTATGCGCCTGCCATTTAGTTACTAATCAATATTGAAATGCAAAACCAGAGTCCATTATTAGTTGTTAAGAATCTTAAAACATATTTCCCCTCCGGGAAGGCTTGGTTTGGCAAACAAAACTATATCAAAGCTGTAGATGGCGTTAGTTTACGCATAAATAGAAATGAAATTATCGGGTTGGTTGGTGAATCTGGTTCTGGTAAAACCACTCTGGGCAGATCTATTTTAAGACTGACGGCGTCCAACCAAGGAGAAATTATTTTTAAAGGCAATGATATATTGGCATTAAAAGGAAGTGCACTTAGAGCCATTCGTAAAGAAATACAGCTCATATTTCAAGACCCTTATGCTTCATTAAGTCCAAGATTGCAAATACGTAAATTAATTGCAGAGCCGTTATTATTACATAATATAGTACCAGAGGCAATGGTTGATCAACGCGTTTCAGAATTACTTGAAGAAGTTGGCCTTGAAAACTATTTTAAAGATCGCTATCCACATGAGATGAGTGGCGGACAAAGGCAACGTATTGCTATAGCACGCGTATTAGCGCTTCAACCAGAACTTATTATCGCCGACGAACCTGTTTCGGCATTAGATGTATCCGTAACAGCACAGATATTAAATTTACTAAAAGAGATACAAAAGAAAAATAGCATGTCCGTGCTTTTTATTTCACATGATTTAAAGGTAATAGCTCATATGGCAGATCGTATATTAGTTATGTATGCAGGTCGTATTATTGAAGAGGGAATGACGCAAGACTTACTCACACACCCGTTACATCCGTACACCAAACTCTTAATAGCATCGATACCTAGTTACGAAAATAGAAACACGACGCGAAGAATTAATCAGCAAAAAAAATCAGATCAGCAATATAGCGCAAAAAATGGTTGTCCTTTTGTAGGACGTTGCGCTGAGGCGCAATCTGTTTGCAAACAAATTTATCCACACTTAAAGGAAAGCAAAGGAAATAGGTTTGTAGCTTGTCATTTTAATTAATAACCTACCTAATGGAAGTTGTAAGAGTTGTAAGCCCATTACATACTCCCCTTTGCCCAAAACTCATTTCCTCATTAACAACCTCTGTCAAGGTGTGGTGCTTACAATGGCATCGGGAAAAATGCTAGTAAAAAAATCATTATAAAGTCATTGTTTGGGAAAGTCCTTCAAAACGATGATTTGTGTGAAAGGGGATTTTACTTTATTCCGTTCGAATAGCTTACCATTTTACAGTACTTCCAACAGATGTCAAAAGCACTAAACGGTAACTATAAATTTATGATATAGTATTACTTATTTGGTAAGCCCAATAGAATACAAATTATTGGAATAAAATATTTCAGTACCTTGTTAAGGGCATCACCAACCAACCACTTCCAATGATCAACTTCTTTAGAAAAATCCGCAAAAAACTCGCAGACGATAACAAGCCGTTAAAATACATGAGGTATGCTATTGGAGAGATCGTGCTTGTGGTGATTGGTATTTTGATTGCTTTGCAGATTAATAAATGGAATGAGTTTAGAAAGGAACGAAAACAGGAACAAAAAGTATTAACAGAACTTATAACTTCCTTAGAGCATAATTATAGCAGAATGATTTCTGATTCTATTAACAGATCAAACTGGAACAGATCTAGCGATATTGTCATCCATTCTCTGGAACAGGGCATAGCTTATTCAGATACCATGAATACACATTTTCAGGACGCCAGGAAACCGGGAACAAATCTTTCATTATCATATGCAGGTTATGAAAGTTTGAAAAATGTTGGATATAATATAATCACCTCGGATACGCTTAGAAAAAATATTGTTGAGCTCTTCGAGTTAACATACAAGACCCTGCTGGAGGAAATGGAATATTTTGAATCTTTTCAACCAGATAGACAGTTCTATATTGATAAGCTTTTTAGTTATGAGATTGATAAATTTAATCCCAATGACCCTTTTAATGTTCCTCTTTATCCAAACAATTATCCTGCATTATTACAAGACTCAATATACCTGCCTATGATTAAATCTGTAACTGTACAAAGAAATATTATTGCTGTATTGCTATATGAGAACATAAAGGAAACGCAAAGATTGATTTCATTGATCAAAAATGAACTAAAGAAACTCAAACCATGATCAACTTATTTAGAGGACAGTGCGTTAAGTAAATGTCTTGCAGACATTTTAAGCGAATGGGCCAGCCGATATTTTAGTAATTATGAATATTGTAGCCTGAATAAACTTGGTAGTACTATGAAAAATTTGAGTTCCGTAGTCGGCTACTATTCTTATACCGGACCGTTGTCATTCATTGCGAAACGAACTCTGAACGAAAAAATTGAAATTTAAAACATTCTGAAACAAATATTTATTCTAACAACCATTATGCTATTTAGTTCGGTGCCATCACCGGCGGAAATCATAGTTAAACCGTTCTACAAAATGCCTAACCAAAATAAGGCCAATTTTTGGCTGGATCTATTAGATCAGATTGTCGATGTTTTTTTTAAAAGTTCCCGTAAAAGTTCACGTGGGAGAACCTATCATCAACATGTGGTGCCTCACGAAAAAGGTTGGGCAGTGCGACGTGAGGGGAATAAACGTATCACGTCTAAACACCGACGCCAGGATACGGCCATTCGTAAAGCAAAACAACTGGCTAAAAAATATAAGGCTGATGTTATTGTGCACAGAGCAGATGGTA
>CAJQNH010000213.1 GCA_905479615.1 uncultured Eudoraea sp. | reverse complement strand
AAATGCCTTTGCATTTTCCACAGGGACGTTTGGTAGAATCCCATGGCCGAGATTAACGATATATTGATCCTTTCCAAATTCATTTATCATTTGGGTGACCATTTTTTTAATGACTTCCGGGGGTGACAATAAGCGGGCGGGATCAAAATTTCCCTGGAGGGTTATTTTCCCTCCTGTCAAAGTTCTGGCATTTCGGGCAGAACAAGTCCAATCCACTCCAAGTGCAGCTGCACCAGATTTTGCCATATCACCTAAAGCAAACCAACAACCTTTACCAAAGACTATTACCTGCGTTTCCTCCTTTAAGGCATCTATAATTTGTTGGATATAATACCATGAAAATTCTTTGTAGTCATTGGGTGAAAGCATGCCGCCCCATGAATCAAATATCTGAACCGCATTTACGCCTGCTTTTACCTTGGCTTTCAAATATGCGATAGTGGTATCAGTAATTTTCTGCAATAAATTATGGGCAGCTACTGGTTGTGTAAAACAGAATTCCTTTGCTTTATCAAAGGTTTTACTACCTTGCCCCTGTACGCAATAGCAGAGAATAGTCCATGGAGAACCTGCGAAACCAATTAAGGGAATCTCATCCTGCAATTTCTCTTTAGTTGCGGTAATAGCCTTCATTACATAATCTAATTCTTCATAAACATCTGGGACTAAAACGCGGTCTACATCTTTTTGAGAGCGGATGGGATTGGGTAAATAGGGTCCAAAATCTGGTTTCATCTGCACTTCTATTTGCATAGCTTGAGGGATAACAAGAATATCGCTAAAAAGTATGGCGGCATCCATTCCATATCGCCGAATAGGTTGGACAGTTATTTCAGAAGCCAATTCCGGTGTCTGACATCTAGTGAAGAAATCATATTTCTCCTTAATCTTCATAAATTCGGGCAGGTATCTACCTGCCTGCCTCATCATCCATACGGGGGGGCGTTCAACAGTTTTACCTTGTAATGCTCTTAAAAATAAATCGTTTTTTATACTCATTTTATTTCTTAATACTCAAATTATAATGCAATGAGACCTTTTTCAACAGATTTTCTACAACTGGGGTATCTGCCACGATTATAGAATCTGTAAATAGGGCAGCCTCTCCTGCCGTTGTATTTCCTATACAAAATACCGTACTATTACCTACCTCATTTGACAAAGTAAAACTCTTTACCCCGCTGGGGCTAAAAAACAATATAGCATCAAAGGGTTCTGAAAAATGCTGAGGTTTTAATTCTGTTTTGTATGCCAGAATTTCCTTGAAATGTATCTTATGTTTCGTCAAAATATTAGGTAAATCATCATTTCTTCTATTTCCACAAAAGAATAAAAATGACGCTATTTTGTAGTTTTTTACAATAAAACTAGCTAATTCGGCTCCATTATGGGTCATTTTTACAACTTTATGCCCATTTTTTTCTAAAAGTGATTTGGTTTTTTCCCCGACGCAAAAACACTCCCTTCCCAATTCCTTTTTTTGATGAAAATTTGAATTATGGTTTATAAATGCCCTAACCGCATTCTGACTTGTAAAAATAAAATAATCAAAATCAGTTGCTATTTGAAATTCCTGGTAATGGATATTTATGGCTTCGTATTCCTGAAAATTAATACCGGCATCATTTAGAATCGTTTTTTGCCCGGGAGTCAGGAGTTTTGTGGAGAGTACATTTTTCATTGGTTCATTTGGATTTTTATACCTCGCATCAATTCCTTCCCTCCATTAAATAAGACCTCTTGTGCGCAGGCTTTACCAAAATCTATTGCATCTTCTAGTCTTATTTTTTTATCAATGCTTACTGTTCGTTGCCCATCAATAGATAATAATATACCTTTAAAATGTAATAAATCGTTTTCAATAGTAGCTAAAGCTCCTATTGGTGCTGTGCAGCCACCTTCTAATTCCTTTAAAAACTCGCGTTCAGCCCTTGTACAGATTTCTGTGGTTTCATGATTTAAAGAGGCAAGTGCCTCAATACAAAACTGATCTTCCTTTTTGGCGGCAATCATCATAACACCTTGAGCAGGTGCTGGCACCATCCATTGTAGTTCGGTATGGTTTTCCGGAAGTTTATTTAAACGTTCAAGGCCAGCAGCAGCAAAAATTGCGGCATCCCAGGAATTATCTTCCAGTTTTTTCAATCGGGTGTTTACATTTCCTCTTAAGTCAACTACCTCATGAAGGGGATAACGTTGTAACCATTGTGCTTTTCTTCTTAAACTGCCCGTAGCAATAATTCCTTCGGTATTTAGAAAATCCAGCCCTTTATGTACCAATATATCCTTGTGGTTTGCACGTTTCATAACAGCGGCCTGTACAATACCATTGGGTAAAATGGTGGGTACATCTTTCATTGAATGTACAGCAATATCAATTTTATCTGTAAGCATTGCCACATCCAAAGTTTTTGTAAAAATTCCAGTAATACCCATGGAATATAGCGGTTGATCTAATTCTAGATCCCCATCTGATTTTACTGGGATTAATTTTGTGGAATGACCCAGCTTGTCAAGTTTTTTCTTTACGTTATTTGCCTGCCATAGTGCAAGTTCACTATCGCGGGTGCCAATACGAATGACCTTATTCATTGGGAGTTTAATTCTAGTTGAAAGACTTTTTGTATAAGTTGCAAACTGTCATTAGCATCATTCTCAGATTCCTTCAAATGGTTAGCGAACTGCTTAGTTATCTTCTGAATGATTCTTTCCGATATGATATCCGCATGTTCTGAATTGAAATCAATGAGTTTTTTAGACTGAAAATCCAGTTCTTCTTCTTTCATTGATTTTAGCTTCTTTTTAAGGGCTTTTATAACCAGAGCAAATTTTCTGGTTTCCAGCCACTGGCTAAAATCTGATTTCACTTCATCAATAATAGATTCTGCTTTAGGAATATATTGTTTTCTGCGTTCAAGGGTTTCATCTGTTATTTGCGATAGATGATCCAGGTGTAATACAGATACATCTTTTAATTCCAAAACATTATCGGCTACATTTTTAGGAATTGATAAATCCAGGATCAGCAGTGGTTTGTTAGTATAAATAAGTTCTTTAGAGATAGTAGGGGAATTAGCTCCGGTAGCCACAATCAGGACATCTGTATTGCGGATTTCTGTTTGCAAATCTCCATGATCTTTTACGACAAGATTAAACTTTCCCGCAATTTTTTCGGCCTTATTCTTAGTTCGGTTAATAAGGGTTATATGAGAATGATTTGTATGTTTGATAAGGTTTTCACAAGTATTCCTGCCTATTTTGCCCGTACCAAAAAGTAAAATATTCTTTTCTGCAATATTGG
>CAJQNH010000212.1 GCA_905479615.1 uncultured Eudoraea sp. | reverse complement strand
GATGGTCTCATCATCAACCTGAATTCTTTGAAGGCAAACCCTATGTAAACAGGGGAATAGGTGGGCAAACAACCCCCCAAATGCTGGTGCGGTTCAGACAAGATGTGATTGATCTGAAACCTAAAGTAGTAGTTATTCTTGCGGGAACCAATGATATTGCGGGTAACACAGGACCATCAACCTTGCAAATGATTGCAGATAATTTAATGTCTATGGCAGAATTAGCAGACGCCAAGGGCATAAAAGTAGTTTTATGCTCCGTATTACCGGCTTATGATTATCCCTGGCGAAAAGGGCTTATGCCAAATGAAAAAATCCCTTCACTAAATAAAATGATAAAGAGCTACGCCAATAGTAAAGGCTTTGCCTATCTGGATTATTTTTCTTCAATGACCGATGGTAATAACGGCCTAAAGGAAGATCTTGGTAGTGACGGGGTACACCCTAATAAGAAAGGATATGAGCTAATGGCTCCATTGGCTGAAAAAGCCATCGCTGAAGCATTGGGCAGGCAGTAGTTCTGCAATATTGCAAAAGGGTTATACCCAGCCCCTTTCAGCTTCCGGTATAATATTATACAATAGTCATGAAGATCTCGGAGGCTGCAAGAATTTCTGTTAAAACATGATCTACAGTACTTTGGGATGATTTTTTGTAAACAATAAAATAGATTGGCCAATTACCTTTTTAATGAGAACACCTCTGATTAGTATATTAATTCCATTTAAAAATACTTCGGCTTTCCTGCCTGAGTGTGTTGATTCCATTTTATCCCAGAGTTATAAAAACTGGGAGGTCCTAGCTGTAGACGACCATTCAGCAGATGACAGTCGTGCCATGGTTGAAGAATATTCATCAAGAGATACAAGAATAAAAGTACATTCCAATCAGGGAGATGGTATAATTTCAGCACTCAGGACAGCTTATCATTTAAGCAAAGGGGAATTGTTGACAAGAATGGATTCTGATGATATAATGAACTCCAAAAAGCTGGAAATCATGGCTTCATCATTAGAAAAACATGGAAAAGGACATATTGCAGTAGGAGGTGTTCGTTATTTTTCGGATCGTGGAGTCGGCAATGGTTATTTGCGATATGAAAAATGGTTGAACCAGCTAACTGCTAAAGGAGCAAACTACTCTGAAATCTATAAAGAATGTGTTATCCCCTCCCCTTGCTGGATGGTCCACAAAAAAGATTTAGAGGAATGTGGTGCTTTTGAGCCCAATAGATACCCGGAAGATTATGATCTTACATTTCGATTTTATGAGCGGGGTTTGCAATGTATTCCATGTAATGAGATATTGCACAAATGGCGCGATTATGAAAGTCGAACCTCAAGAACCAGTGAGCACTATGCTCAGAATTATTTTTTGCATTTAAAACTATATTACTTTCTAAAGCTCCACCGTGATCACATGCGACCTTTAACCGTTTGGGGTGCCGGAGAAAAGGGGAAAAGCACTGCCAGAGAGCTGATAAAACAGAATATTCCGTTTTATTGGTTATGTGATAACCCAAAAAAAATAGGTAAAAATATTTATGGACAGGAATTAATGCATTTTAATTTTCTAGTTAAACTTAAAAACCCTCAAAGTATAATTACTGTTGCAAATGAAGAGGCTCAGGAAATGATCGCAAATTTCTTTTCAAATAGGGGTCAATCCCCTATGGTCGATTATTTTTTCTTTTGTTAAAGAATAGAATCTTTTAACGAAACATGAATAATCTATTTAGGGCGGACTCAGCATTTATATTAATTTCATTTTTTCATTCTAGTTGTTTCCCTTCTCAATTTTGTCACAATTACTAGGCAATATCTTCTCAATACTTTATATATTTGTCAAATCAAAATTGGAAATGCTGTTTAAATATCCGGAACTCCTTTGGGCCTTTTTTCTACTGCTAATTCCCATATTAATTCACCTCTTTCAACTTCGGAGATTTAAAAAAACTTCCTTTACTAACGTAAAGCTTTTACAAAAAGTAGTTGCGCAATCTCGCAAAAGCAGTACTATAAAAAAATGGCTTTTACTTTTCTCCCGTCTATTATTACTTTCAGCCCTTATCCTCGCTTTTTCACAACCGTATTTCGCTAAGGAATCGGCTTCATATGCCAAAGAAACCGTCATATACGTGGACAACTCATTTAGCATGCAGGCCAAAACAGAGAATGGAACCCTACTCCAGGATGCAGTTCAGAAGTTATTACAAGGTCTTCCTAAGGATAATACTTTTAGTCTTTTCACTAATGATAAAGTTTTTAGAAACATCACCTTGATGGATATTCGCAATGAACTTTTGACCCTGCCTTATACCTATAATCAGTTAGGATTTAAGGATATCCTTCTTAAAGGGAAAAATTTCTTTAGTGAAGATGAAAAATCCATTAAATATTTGGTACTAGTCTCGGATTTTCAAAACAGAACCAGCATCCAGCAATCCGATACTCTGGAAAACATCCAAACTTTTATAGTCGGGGTTAAGGCAGAAAATCTTGACAATACTGTTTTGGATTCGGCATATATCACTGAGGTAAACGCATCTACAATAGACCTTTCGGTGAATTTAACTACTACGGGTGCTTTGGAAACTATCCCTGTTTCTTTATATAATGATGATAAATTAATTGCCAAAACGGCGGCAACTTTTGATAAGAACAGAAAATCTAATGTTGTATTCACACTGCCTGCCAACGAACTTATTATAGGCAAAATTGAAATATCAGATATTGGATTGCCTTTTGATAACCAGTTGTTTTTTAATATTAATCAAAAGGACAAAATCAAAGTGTTATCTGTAAGCGAGTCAGATAGTGAGTTTTTAAAAAGAATCTATACCGAAGAAGAATTCATTTTTGCAGATGTGCGAATGAATAATCTTAATTACAGCATACTGGAGGCACAAAACCTAATAATTTTAAATGAATTAAAAACTATTCCGGTATCACTCAAAAATACATTAAGCAATTATATTCAAAAAGGTGGTCATCTGATGATTATCCCTGCTTTTGATGCAAATATTGAAAGCTATAATAGTTTTATGGGAAACTATTATTCTACTTCATTTATAAATAGAATTGATGAAGAACGGAACGTCACAGGAATTAACTTTGATCATCCTCTTTATAAGAATGTATTTGCTCAAAAAGTAAGTAATTTTCAATATCCAAGAGTCACAAGCTATTTCAAAACCAGAACAACGGCGCCAAAAATACTTTCATTACAGGATCAATCTGCTTTCCTTGTAGGACTGGATGGCATATACTTGTTTACGGCTGCAATCATTAATACAAACTCTAATTTTAAGAATTCACCTCTTATTGTACCTACTTTTTATAGTATTGGGGCAAATAGTCTTAAATCGCCCAAATTATATAATACCCTGGGGCAAATAACTACAATAGATGTTAAGTCCGCAATGGCAAAGGATAATATTCTAAAGGTTACCCGGAAAGAATATGAATTTATACCCGAACAGCAATCTTTTTCAAATAAAACTATATTGACCTTTAATTACAATCCCAATAAGGATGGTGTTTATGTAATTAGTCAAGACTCCAGACCTATTCAAAATATTAGTTTTAATTACCCCAGAACAGAAAGCGAATCTGTATATGCCGATTTGGACATATTAAATAACAATAACAGCTTAAATAATTTAACTGAAGTCTTTGAAACCATGGAAAAAGACAACAGAGTAACTGAGCTATGGAAATGGTTTACTATTTTTGCATTGCTTTTTATGCTGGCCGAAGTTCTTATTCAAAAAATATTTAAATGAACATACTTCTAAAATCTGCCACAATTGTTGATAACACCAACAGTAAACTTCATTTAAAAAAACGCGACATTCTTATTCTAAAAGGGGTCATTGAAGAAATAGCTACCTTGATTAAGCCTGCCGGGAATATAAAAACACTAAACTTAAAAAATTTGCATGTCTCTGCAGGTTGGTTCGACAGCAGTGTAAGTTTTGGCGAACCAGGATACGAAGAACGTGAAACCATTACTAATGGAATCAATGTGGCTTCAAGAAGTGGTTATACCGATATTGTTCTAAATCCTAACACTTACCCCCTGCCCGACAGCAGTGGCGATATTGTTTTTCTCAAAAATGCCGCCAAAGAACAGCCGACAAAATTACACCCTTTGGGGACACTTACTGTACATAGCGAAGGTATTGATCTTGCTGAGCTTTATGACATGCAGAATTCGGGGGCTGTTGGATTCTATGATTTTAAGAGATCTATTTCAAATTCCAATCTATTAAAGATAGCCTTGCAATACTCCCAGGATTTTAAGGGATTAGTTTACTCTTTTCCAATGGATAAGAAAATAATGAGCAAGGGTATTGTTAATGAAGGTATTTCGTCTACAAGGGTTGGGCTAAAAGGAATTCCGGCACTGGCAGAAGAACTTCAAATTGCCAGAGACCTTTTTATTCTGGAATACACAGGTGGATGTCTCCATATCCCAACGATATCTACAGCCAAGTCCGTAAGGCTTATCGGAGAAGCTAAACAGAAGGGGCTAAACGTAAGTTGTAGTGTTGCTGTGCATAATTTGTTATTTTCTGACGATGTTTTGGATAGTTTTGATAGCAATTACAAAGTTTTGCCTCCACTTCGTACGAGTAAAGATATTAGTGCTTTAATAAAAGGGCTTAAAGAAGGCGTAATAGATTTTGTAACCTCAGATCATACCCCAATTGATATTGAAGAAAAACGTATAGAATTTGATAATGCTGCCTATGGTACCATAGGTCTTGAAAATGCGTTTGGTGTTTTAAATGAATTATTCGAGACCGAAACGGCTGTCGCGCTTTTATCTAAAGGAAGAGAACGTTTTGGATTAAGTCCGGTGACTCTTAAGAAGGGTTCTTTGGCTAATCTTACTCTTTTTGATCCTAAGTCTGAATTTATTTATACAAAAAAGCATTGTATTTCTACTTCAAAGAACAGTATATTTTTTGGTGAAAAAATGAAAGGTAAGGTTTACGGAATAATAGCAAATAATCAAATCATCGTCTGAAACAATAATAGCTTAAGTATTAATTAGAAAAAAAGGGTTTTGGAACAAGATTCGGTAGCGAAGGGAAAAACAACAGCAATAATAGCATATTTCACTATCATTGGATCTTTAATAGCAATAACCATGAATATGGAGCCAAAAAATGACTTCGCAAGATTTCATACAAGGCAGGCATTTGGGTTGCATCTGGTTTTTATGGGTTGCGCACTATTCTTAAGCCAATGGTTTAATTTTTTTGTTTGGTTAGGCTTGTATGTATTTTATTTTGCTCTCTGGATATATGGTCTTGTGGGAGCTTTGAATAATAAAAAACAGCCTGTTCCAATCCTGGGAGCCTCATTTCAGCAATGGTTTAGCTTTATTCAATAGAATGGAAACAATTCCCTTATCCTTATATCATATAATTCGCCCTTCTTCAGCAGAAGATGGTCGTCCACCTGTTATATTTCTTTTTCATGGTTACGGCAGCAACGAAGAAGATTTGTTTTCATTCGCCTCAGAATTGCCTTCAGAATGTTTTATTATTTCTACAAGAGGCCCATACCCTTTACCTCCCTTCGGTAATGCCTGGTACGCCATTAACTTTGATGCATCGCATGGAAAATGGAGTGATGAAGAACAGGCAATTTCATCTAGAAACAAAATTGTGGATTTTATTGAGGAAGCTTGTGAGGCCTATCAATTGGATAAAGACAATGTCACCCTGTTAGGTTTTAGTCAGGGTACAGTATTGAGCTATGCGGTTGCGCTTTCATTTCCGGATAAGGTTAAAAATGTGGTGGCCCTAAGTGGCTATATAGACGAGAATATCCTCGAAAAAAATTACACTCAAAAAGACCATAAAAATCTTAACATTTATGCCTCACACGGTCAGGTAGACCAGGTAATCCCACCAGAATGGGCTCAAAAAGCACCTATTCTCTTAAAAAAGCTTGGCATTAACTATAAATATGAGGAGTTTCCTGTAGGTCATGGAGTTTCGGCAGAAAACTTTTATTCCTTTAGAAAATGGCTTGAAGAAAATATTTAATTACTCCGGGTATATAAAAGATGGTCCATCATTGTAAAATTAACACCCATATCATCTCTCAACTCGTATTTCAAAAATAGTTCTCCCCAATATTTACCATCTGAAAAATCGGCTATTATCCATTGATGATTCAATATTTTTATCTTATTGATCTTGAAATCACTTTCCATTCCCTCATACGGAACCAATGGATTATCTCCTTTCTGTTCATTGGTTTCCAATAACTTATCTGAAATATAGCGCGAAGGGTTTTCCAGTCCCAGGTGATCATAATACGACAGGGCATCATCATTATTTTGCAATGAAAAATATTGCATATCAAAAACCTGAAGTTGTAATTTTTGAACAGAATCCTGAAGTACGCTAACTTCAGATTCAAGGTTCTCAATTTTTAAATCCTTATTCTCTAACATGGCATTGCTACTTACAAATAAGTAAAGGGCCAACAAAGCAGCAAAAATGAACAGGTAAATAAATATTCTACTTTTCATAAAATTAAAGAATCAATTATCAAACGAACTAAAATTATTATTTTGTAACTCAAACCGAGACAACGAGATTGTCATATGCCAAATGTACATTTTTAGGTAATTTTTCTTCCACTTCATCATGAAAACCCAGATAATGGCTTATATGAGAAAGATATGCTATTTCAGGTTTAATTATATCCACTAATTCAAGAGCTTCTTTGAGGTTTAAGTGAGAATGATGTGGTTCTATACGTAATGCATTTAATGACAACACTTTAACTCCATTTAACTTACTTATTTCTTCATCAGAAATCGTCTTAACATCAGTGAGATAGGCAAAGTCACCTATTCTATAGCCAAAAACCATTAACCGGTTGTGAAAAGCCTCAATTGGTATTGCTTGAAGGTCTCCGATTACGAAGGGTTTATTATTCTTTATCAGGTTCACCTTTACCGCCGGAGCCCCGGGATACCTGTTCTCATTCACAAAAATATAGTCAAATCTCCTTTTTAATGATAAGATAACATCTTCGTGCGCATAAACAGGAATATCGCCTTGTCTGAAAAAAAAAGGGCGAATATCATCTATACCTGCCGTATGATCTGCATGTTCATGAGTAAAAAGAATACCATCTAATTTGGTAACTTTATTGGTTAACATCTGCTGTC
>CAJQNH010000211.1 GCA_905479615.1 uncultured Eudoraea sp. | reverse complement strand
CCCAGAGATTTGGACATTTTGCGCCTTTCTTTATCTCGAACCAAACCTGTTAGATAAACATTATCAAATGGTCTTTCTCCTCTAAATTCATATCCGGCAACTATCATCCTGGCTACCCAAAAAAACAAAATATCTGGTGCGGTAACCAGATCGCTTGTAGGATAGTAGTAATTAACCTCTTTGTTATCTGGTTCCATTATTCCACCAAAAACACTAATTGGCCAGAGCCAGGAAGAAAACCAGGTATCCAATACATCTTCATCTTGTTTCAGATCTTCGGCGGCCAACCCATTATTCCCGGACTTATCTCTTGCTTTTACCAGCGCATCCTCTCTTGATTCAGAAACGACAAAATCATTTTCCCCATCTCCATAGTAGTAAGCAGGTATACGTTGTCCCCACCAAAGTTGCCGGGAAATATTCCAATCCCGAATATTCTCCATCCAATGACGGTATGTGTTTTCAAATTTTCTTGGAAAAAAGTTCACTTCCCTGGTTTCCAGAACAGCAGATATAGCAGGTTTTGCCAAATTTTCCATTTTAAGAAACCATTGATCTGAAAGTCTTGGTTCTATAATGGCTTTTGTGCGTTCGGAAGTACCAACTTTATTTACGTAGGGTTCCACCTTTGTTAAAATACCTTTTTCCTTTAATTCCTTAACAATGGCTTTACGCGCCAAGAACCGGTCCATTCCTTCAAAGTGCATTCCGAAAGAATTTAATGATGCATCTTCATTAAAAATATCTATTGTTTCTAGTTGATGTTTTTCACCAAGAAGCTTATCATTTTCGTCATGTGCAGGTGTAACCTTTAGACAGCCCGTTCCAAATTCCATGGTAACATATTCGTCTTCAATTATTGGAATTACTCTATTACAAATGGGAACGATCGCCTTTTTACCTCTCAAATTACTGTAACGTTCATCATTTGGATTGATACAAATGGCAGTATCACCCAGAATGGTTTCAGGACGCGTAGTTGCTATGGTAACTTTATCATCAGAACCTTCTATAGAATATGCGAGGTAATATAACTCGCCATTTCGCTCTTCGTATATTACTTCCTCATCTGATAGTGTCGTTTTGGCTTGGGGGTCCCAATTAACCATGCGATATCCGCGATAAATCAAACCTTTATTGAATAATTCAATAAAAACTTTAATAACGGACGCAGACATGTCTTCATCCATCGTAAATTTTGTGCGATCCCAATCACAAGAACAACCCAATTTTTTAAGTTGTTCTAAGATTACACCACCATATTCGTGTGTCCATTCCCAGGCATGCTCTAAGAATTCTTCTCTCGAAATATCCTTTTTATCTATTCCCTGTTCCTTCAGTTTAGCCACCACTTTTGCTTCTGTTGCTATAGAAGCATGGTCTGTTCCGGGTACCCAACATGCATTCAGACCAAGTAGGCGAGCTCTTCTGATTAGTACATCCTGAATGGTATTATTCAACATATGCCCCATATGGAGGATACCGGTGACATTAGGTGGTGGTATAACAATGGTATAAGGCTTCCGACTATCGGGTGTTGAATGAAAATAATTATTGGCCATCCAATAGTCATACCAATGGTCTTCTACTATCTGAGGCTCATATTTTGATGGGATATCCATAATTTCGGTACAGTTTTTGTTAATTCAATACGGGTATTAAAAAATGACTATCACTAAATATGTTAAACTTGCGATAATCATTTTAATTTTTCCGGATTGTAAATACGAAACAAAAATAAGTAACGTTAGAAGATAACAAAAGAATTTTGGATGTTGATACTAAAACATTTACATTTGAGATTCACCCAAAACCAAAAGTAATGAAAAAAATAGTATTAATATTATTTGTAGGCCTACTTGCATTAAGTGTAAACGCCCAAGATAAAGCGGCTAAGATCGAATTCAAAACTGAAACCGTGGATTATGGTGTAATCGAAAAAGGTAGCGATGGCGTTAGGGTATTTGAATTTACAAATACAGGAACGGCACCTTTAATTATTAGCAAAGTAAGTTCCAGTTGTGGCTGTACTATCCCTAAAAAACCTGAAGAAGCTATATTACCGGGTAAAACAGGAGAAATACAAGTTAAATATGACACTAAGCGAGTTGGACCAATTAGGAAGGCTATAACAGTGATATCAAATGCTGACACGCCTACTAAAGTGTTAAAAATTAAAGGCGAAGTGACAAGTGTTGACGGAAAATAGAAAAATCTATACTACAATACTAAAAAAAGCCGGAATGAAATTTCCGGCTTTTTTTATTTAAATGCTTTTTTGAGCACAAATGAAAATAACAAATCCTGGTTGTATCTTTCAATAAGGACCTTTATGCGTTTTCCTTCCTTTTCATTTAGCATTTTCATGACTTCCTGAAGTTTATAACTGTGAATACGCTTACCATTTACCGCTAAAATTATGTCCCCTTCTTTTAGACCGGCTTCTTCTGCCGGACTGCCCGCCCTGATACCTGAAACGATAATCTCAGGCACTAAACTGAGCCGGGTTTGGTTTTGCATAAGAATTTGCACATCCCCAAATGATCTTTCATTATTGAAAACAACACCTGTTCTATCTGCAATCCGGCCTGCGATATACCGAACACCATTATGTTGTAATTGCAAGCCACACATATTATACTGGAATGGAGCTTTAAAATGTGCATTCTTTTTTAAAGTAATTTCCTTTGCAGGATAATTAAAAATAATATTGAAACGTTTAAGTATGGCTCCTCCAATACTACCATTTCTATTTCCTGTAACCACTGAGGTACTAAAGGTTTCCATATCTGGAAATGCCGCTTTTGCATCCTTTAGAGCAAACTCTCCTAGATTAATTCTATTAACCTTAGTGCGCTTACCATAGATACTTCCATTGAGTCCTTGACCCAAAAAATCCTGATAGTTTTGATCGGGAATACCAAGTCCCTTTTCCTCATCCCTAAAGAGCCAAACAGCATCACTACTCCCCGTATCAATTAATAGTTTTACAGGTACGTCGTTTACCTCATTTAAACCAATATTTCCATCAATATAAGCCTTATTCCGCCTTATAAATAATGGTAATGTCTGTGATTTACTATTTTCTTTTCCTTTATAAAATTTCGGATCGTGAAATTTTATATATTCCGAACCATAGTTAATTTCGACAACAAAATCTCGGAATAAGTCATAACCAATAATTCCATGAATAGGGATTCCAAGGGTTGGGGAGAAATTCATATCCTTGTCCAGAACAACATATAACAACTGATTGAAATTCCTAATTTCCTCCAATTTGAAAAAATTGTCTTTAGAACTTAATGCCTTTATTGGGTCTCCATCCCCAAGACCCCTTATTGTAATTTCTGATACATTCCTTAATTGAATGGAGTCCTGATCCGATACATTAAAAAGGATAGGTTTACTTACCCCTGAATCCAAGATAAAGGACAACTTCGCCCCGTTAACTTCTAAAGGTATAATTATGAGATTATTGATTAATTTAAAATTAACCTTTTCAAATTTTTTCCCATTTGGCAATCCAAAACCTTGTGACAAACCATAAGATGGAAGCCACAGAATTAACAATAAAAGAATTTTGAATAATCTACGCAACTTGCTAATAATTAGTTCAATATATCTTAAAGATATTAAATAATAGTGAAAGATTAAAGTACTTTAACATTACATTAGATGAACTGATTATATTCAACTTTATGTTGTTTTGTCCATAATGATTTCCCATTTTTGCTAAAATTTAGAAATTTATGCCAGCCATCTCAAGGAAGGGTCAATTAATGCCAGAATCCCCAATCCGGAAATTGGTTCCCTATGCGGAAGATGCCAAATATCGGGGTATTGATGTAATTCATCTAAATATTGGCCAGCCAGATATAAAAACCCCTAAGCAGGCTTTGGATGCGGTCAAAAACAACACAATTGAAGTTCTGGCCTATAGCAGAACCGAAGGTTCCGAAATATATCGTAAAAAATTAAGCGAGTATTACAAAAAGCAAAAAATACACGTCACACACAATGACATTTTGGTAACCACCGGTGGGTCTGAAGCACTTTCCTTTGCCATGGGAAGCATTGCTGATTTTGAGGATGAAATTATAATTCCTGAACCTTTTTATGCCAATTACAACGGTTTTGCGACAGCTATGGGAATAAAAGTGACTCCCGTACTTTCGAGAATTGAAAACAATTTTGCACTACCTCCTATTGAGGAATTCGAAAAGCTCATTACGAATAAGACAAGAGCAATCCTTATATGCAATCCTGGAAATCCTACAGGATATTTATACAATAAAACTGAAATTCAGAAACTGGCGTTATTGGTAAAAAAATATAATCTGTTTCTGGTGGCAGATGAAGTCTATAGAGAGTTCACATACGATGGAAAAGAGCATTATTCTATATTACAGGAAAACGGATTGGACGAACACGCCATCGTTATAGATTCTGTTTCCAAAAGATATAGCATGTGTGGCGCAAGAATTGGTTGTCTTGTCTCAAAAAACAAGGAGGTCATAAAAACAGCCTTAAAATTTGCCCAGGCGAGGC
This sequence comes from uncultured Eudoraea sp., assembly GCA_905479615.1. Lineage (GTDB taxonomy): Bacteria > Bacteroidota > Bacteroidia > Flavobacteriales > Flavobacteriaceae > Eudoraea. The sequence continues at coordinate 9,788 of CAJQNH010000211.1, read as the reverse complement.
TTTCACCTCCTACATATGCCCAAATTGCCAGTGAAGCTGCTTTAGAAACACCACAGGAGTACTTTGAGGAAGTCATAGAAGAATATGTAGAGAGACGTGATTTGCTTATAACAGAATTGAATAAAATAGATGGTGTAATTGTAGGCAGGCCTCACGGCGCATTTTACTGTATAGCGCAATTACCTATAACAGATGCAGATCATTTTGCACAGTGGCTTTTGCAGAAATATGATTTAAACGGTGAAACCGTGATGGTTGCACCAGCTGCAGGATTCTACGCAACCGAAGGAATGGGTAAGAATCAGATACGAATTGCTTATGTTCTTAAAAAAGAACGTTTAATAAAAGCAGTGCAAATACTGAAAGAAGCACTTAAAACCTACCGGGCTTTGTGAAAATACAGCGTAATATATCTTTGAAGAAGTACAATACTTTTGGCATTGAAGCCCTTGCAAGTTATTTCGTAGAAATAACCACAATCCAGAATCTCCAAGAAGTACTTCAACAAGAGGGTTACCCAAACAAACTTGTGTTAAGCGGGGGAAGTAATGTGCTAATTACCAATGATTTAAATGCTTTGGTAATGCATATTAATATTAAAGGAATAACCATTCTTTCAGAAGATGAAAATCACGTAATTCTAAAGATTATGGCGGGTGAAAATTGGCATGAATTAGTAATTTGGACGATTAATCACGACTACGGAGGCTTGGAGAATCTATCCCTAATTCCCGGAAATGTTGGCACTTCCCCAATACAAAACATAGGTGCGTACGGGGTTGAACTTAAGGATTGTTTTGAAAGTTGTGAAGCCATGGATGTTTCTACTCAGCAACTCAGCACTTTTTCTAAGTCTGACTGCCAGTTTGGCTATAGAGATTCCATTTTTAAGAATGTAGGGAAAGGTAAATACATTATTACATCGGTAAATTTAAAATTAAATAAACCGCCACATAGACCAAATACCTCTTATGGTGCTATTGAAACTGAATTGAAGGAAAATAAGATTGACCACCCTACAATTAAAGATGTTTCCAACGCTGTAATTGCAATTCGCCAAAAGAAACTCCCGGATCCTGTTAAATTGGGCAATAGTGGAAGTTTCTTTAAAAACCCAGTAATCACAAAAGACAAGTTTATTTCTTTTTTGGATAATAATCCTGAAGCGCCCTTTTACCAATTATCAGAAACTACTTATAAAATTCCTGCCGCATGGCTTATTGAGCAGTGCGGATTTAAAGGAAAAAGATATGGTGATGCCGGGGTTCATAAGAACCAGGCCCTGGTCCTGGTAAACTATGGAAATGCAAGTGGACAGGAATTACTACTATTAGCAAATAAAATTCAGGATGCTGTATCAAAACGATTCGACATCGAGATCAGCCCTGAAGTAAATATTATTAGCTAAAAAGAATAATAAAAAGGTATAAAATAACCCCTGTGAAAGAATTCACAGGGGTTATACCAAACCAAACTAACCAAAAATTAAATGTACAATAACCAGTTGCACATTTATCTAATTAAAATTGAGAAAACGCTTTCTTAACAATCAATTTTATAATTTAGCGTTTACACTATATACGGGTCAGAATAATATTTTGGATGCTTTCTTTCCGAATTATTTGATGTCGTTAATCTAATATGAGTACACTACTTGAAAAACATATTGTTGAATTATTGCATGAGCGCAATGACAAGGCTATCTCATTGCTTTATGAACATTATGGCGATACGCTTTACGGGGTTGCTTTTAAAGTAGTTAGAGATTCAGAACTGGCTCAAGACGTATTACAGGAGAGTTTTGTGAAGATCTGGAAAAAATCTGACTCATATGATTCCTCCAAGGCAAAATTATTTACCTGGCTCTTCAGAATTACAAGAAACACAGCCATTGACAAATTACGGAGTGTAAACACCAAATCTGATAAGGAAATCCAAATTGATGTTTCGGACGTATATAATCTAGGAATAGACAGTATCAGACCCGAGTTCATGGATGTCAAAGAGAACATGGAGAAGATAGAACATAAATATCATGTAGTGTTGGATGCCTTGTTTTTTCAAGGAATGACACAACAAGAGGCCAGCGATGAATTAAATATTCCGTTGGGAACTATCAAATCCAGGTTAAAAATTGGACTAAGAGAACTTAAAAAGATTTATGGAAATTCCATGATACTTTTGCCCCTATTAACTTTAATGTCATGAAAGAAAAAATACGAATATTTTTAGATACTGATTTACTTGAAAAGTATCTTTTGGGAACCACTACTCCTGAAGAATCAATGCAAGTAGAGCGATATATAGCAATGTATCCTGAAGTTAGAAAGACTTATGATGAGTTACAAACGAATCTTGAAACATTTGCAAAATTATATGCCCTTAAAACCCCTGAAGGTCTTAAGGCCAAGATCCTAAATAGAATTAAAGCACAGAATACAGGTAGAAGAAAGTTTCAAAGATTTGCTATTGCTGCAAGTCTAACGGCTTTCCTTTTTGCTGGATCATCTTATTTCTTTTGGAATCAAAACCAAAATTTACAAGATGAAAATGTAATCGTAAATAATAAGATCAGAACTCTGGAAGAAGATATGAAAGAACAACTGGAAGATGTAAGAAACCAGTTTATAGTTCTAAATAATCCTCAGACTAAAAAGTATACCGTAAATGGTAATAAGAAGGCAAAGGAATTAAAAGCAGTGGCTTATATAAATCCTGTTAAAAAACTTTCCTATATTAATGTTCAGAGTTTGCCTAATTTACCTGACAACCAATGTTATCAGATGTGGGCTGAAGTTAATGGTGAGATGGTAAATCTGGGAGTAATTAAAAATGTTGATGATAAAGATCGCCTCAGACCCTTACCTTATGCGGAAAACGCTATTGGTTATATAACTATAGAACCTCAAGGCGGAAATGACACTCCTACGGTTCAGAATATTGTAGCCAATATTTCCTATTGAGAAACAAATGATTTGTAGAATATACAGCCCCTTTTAGGGGCTTTATTTTTGTATCTTTGTGAAAATTCTCTTTATGAAGTTAATTTTACTTACTATAGGTCTTCTTGCGCTGGCATTCGCAGGAATTGCAATTAAAATATGGTCTAAAAAAGATGGTGAGTTTGCCGGCACTTGCGCTAGTCAAAATCCTTATCTTAATGGCGGTGGAGAGGCCTGTGGCTATTGTGGTAAACTTCCGGACGAACAGGATTGCAGAAAAGAGGTTTCCGTAAAATCACATTAGCTTTTAACTTACCTTTAGATTTATTAAAGAGCAAAGTTTGGATAAAACTGACGAAACACTCAAAAGTACTATTGAACGGGCTAAAGCGGGTAATCAGATTGCTTTTAGCAGTTTACTTGACACATTCTGGAATGATGTATATGGTTTTCAATTAATCCGGACTAAAAATGAAAATGATGCCGAGGATATAACAATACAAACCTTTTCCCGGGCTTTCGACAAATTAGATTCTTATGACGCTGCTTATGAGTTTAAAACATGGCTAATCACTATTTCTAAAAATTTACATGTAGACCTCATAAGAAAAAGAAAAAGAAATGTTCTTGATGGCACTGATAGTCGCAATAACGAGGCCATAAAAAAGGTTCTGGATGATGCCCCAACTGCCGAAGATCAATTAATCACCGATCAGAATCTTGCAAAACTTCTTCAAAATATTAAACAATTAAAGCCGCATTATCAAATAGTTATTAATCTTCGGTATTTTAATGAATTATCTTATGCAGAAATTGCCAAAGAATTAGGAGAACCAGTGAATAATGTTAAAGTTAAATTACTACGGGCAAAAAAATTATTAGCAGAAATCATCAAAAGCAAAAGATAGTTTTTAACACTTAAGTTATTGACTAAAAGTTGAGCACTTTTCCAATAGCTTTTATTTTTCTATTTGGTCGTATATTTGTTTAAAAATTTTCTATGAGCGTTGAAACTATTTCCCATGTACAACCTCCTAAAGGCAAACCAAAATGGTTAAGAGTTAAATTGCCAACTGGGAAAAAATATACACAGCTAAGAAGTTTGGTTGATAAATATGACTTGCATACCATATGCACTTCAGGTAGCTGTCCGAATATGGGGGAATGTTGGGGAGAAGGTACTGCTACTTTTATGATTTTAGGCAATATCTGTACAAGGTCCTGTGGGTTTTGCGGTGTGAAAACTGGCCGGCCCGAGAATGTGGATTGGGAAGAACCCGAAAAAGTAGCACGTTCCATAAAGATTATGGGTATTAAACATGCCGTAATTACTTCTGTAGACAGGGATGATCTTAAAGATATGGGTTCTATTATATGGTCGGAAACTGTAAAAGCTATTAGAAGAATGAATCCAACTACCACATTAGAAACCCTTATTCCTGACTTTCAAGGACTTGAAATTCATTTGGACCGTATTATTGATGTTGCTCCCGAAGTTGTTTCTCACAATATGGAGACAGTAAAAAGGCTTACGCGAGAAGTTAGGATACAGGCAAAATACGAGCGCAGTCTCAATGTACTGCATTACCTGAAAGAACAGGGTGTTAAACGAACCAAGTCTGGAATTATGTTGGGTCTTGGAGAACTTGAATCTGAAGTTATCAAGACTATGGAGGACCTTAGAAATGCCAAGGTCGATGTGGTTACTATTGGACAATACCTTCAACCTTCTAAAAAGCACTTACCTGTAAAAGAGTTTATTCTACCCGAACAATTTGCCAAGTATGAGGAATTAGGGCTTAAGATGGGATTCAGACATGTTGAGAGCGGAGCATTGGTTAGGTCTTCATACAAAGCGCATAAACACATTCATTAAAGTTTATAGTTTTACTGTATTCCTAAGATTTCCTAATTAAAATATGAATTTTAGCATGAATATTCACCCATAAAATATGGGTTTAACGGTGCTATTTTATGTTAAAAAAGCAGTGATTATTCATTAAATAAATTATACTTTTAAAAGATTTTCCTAAAATGAACTAAAAAACAGCACTTATTATAGGAAAGAACCTATAGTTTCTATTCAAATAAACAATAGTTGCCTATCCTAAACGTTTGTTTCAAAGGTGAGCTTTGTTAAACATTTACAATAGAATTCTAACTATTAAAAAGTAACTAGTGTATAGCGAAAGAATTATGTGTTTTATTAACTCCTTTGCTAAATAAAAGTAATTTGAAATTCTTTTTACGACATATAATAATTCCCAAGGCATTTTTGTTAATCATATGTATGTCTTACTTTCCTGTTGTCCTGGCTCAAGAGCGAACAAATCAGGTAGATGCATTAGAAACTTTTTTTAATGAAACCAGGACTTATAAAAACCAGAACAAAATAAATCTTGCACTGGAATCCCTGGATAAAGCTGCTGCCCTGGCCGAAGAGACAGAAGATGAGAAGGCCCTTTTGGATTGCTATCACAAATTTGCATTGCTTTATATGGAACTGGATAAAAGAGAGACCACTCTTTTTTATTGGGATCGCGCAGCAGTTCTGCTTAATGAACTGGAATATCCATATGGGCATGCAGTTCACAAATACATAGAATCGATTCTACTATACGACAGCGGCAATAACTTTCAGGCCATTTTCATGCTAAATGAATCTAAGCAGCTAAGTAATGACCGTAATCTCCTTAACAACATACTATTATTGGAAGCCAACATATACCTCACCATAGAAAAATATGATAGCGCGGCATTAAATTTTAATTCCCTTGTGGTAAATAATGATGTATTTGAAAAAGAATCACTAATGACAAGGGCGCACTTGGGATTGGCAAAATTATATCTTGTTACTCAAGACTATGAAGAAAGTATTAAAAGTGGGGTTAGTGCATTAGAAATAGCTGAGGCCAATAACTTTTCCAAAGAGGAATTTGAAGCCAATGAAATATTGGGTCAGGCTTATGAAAAAAGAGAAAAATACAATCTCTCTCTCGTTCATAACAGGAATCTTTTAAAACTAAAAGATTCTGTTTTCACCATAGAAAAAATTAAGGCCGAAGCTAAAACAGCTGATAGGATTCAATTTGAATTTATGGCTGATGAAATAAAGCGTCAGGACACTAAAATTGAGGAATTAAATGAATCCCGGAACAGATCGGAAATTACTGCTATCCTAACCTCGGCTTTTTTAACTATTATTTCTTTATTAGCAGTATCACTATTCAGAAACAATCAGATTAAATTAAAGACCAATGATCTTCTGCAAACCAAAAACAGGGAGCTTCAAACTGCAAGAGATGCAGCAGTTCATGCTATGGAAGCCAAAACTAACTTCCTGTCTACCGTAAGTCATGAATTAAGAACGCCACTATATGCTGTTACCGGTCTGGCACACCTTTTATTGGAAGAGAACCCTAGCGATAATCAAAAAGAACATCTAAAGTCTTTAAAGTTTTCGGGTGATTATTTGCTAAATTTTATAAATGACATACTGCAAATAAATAAAATAGATGCCGACAAGCTGCTGGCATTAAATATAGAATTTAATCTGAAGAAAGTGCTTGCAGACGTAATAAGCTCTTTACAGCAAAGTGCCAAAGAAAATAGGACAAAAATTATCCTAGAATACGACGAGTCTATTCCTAAACATTTAATGAGCGACCCTCTTAAATTATCCCAGATATTTATGAATCTGGTTGGTAATGCATTAAAGTTTACCAAAAATGGAGAAGTACATGTAATAGCCAAACTCCTTAAAAAAGAAGAGGAAGAAGTCACTATATATTTTGAAGTAAAGGATAATGGAATAGGAATTTCAGTTGAACAACAACAAAATATCTTTGATAGTTTTGAGCAAGGCTCAATACAAATTAACAGGGAATATGGAGGAACCGGCCTTGGTCTTACTATTGTTAAGAGTCTGTTGGGCCTTTTTGACAGCAAAATACAGCTTAAAAGTACTTTGGGTCAGGGTAGTTCATTTTTCTTTGAATTGGTCCTTAAAAGTAAGGATAGTGTAGTAGATGACATTCCTTTTGAGATAACCCAAAAAGACTACGATTTAAATGGCCTTCATGTACTCGTTGTTGAAGACAATAAGATAAATCAGGTAATAACCAAAAAAATGTTGGATAAAAGGGGTGTTAGCTGTGAAATTGCCGGAAACGGAAACACGGCAGTAGAAATGGCCAATACAAGTCAATACGATGGCATATTAATGGACATACATATGCCGGGAATAAGTGGGGTTGAAGCTACCATTGAGATTAGAAAATTTGATTCTGACACACCAATTATAGCGCTTACCGCAATATCCTTGGATGACAGTTTAGAAAGTTTCTATTCAGCAGGTTGCAATGACGTAGTTACTAAACCTTTTAAACCAGAGGTGTTTTATCAAAAAATTGGTGAAAACATCCTTGAACATAAATTAAAGAAATCAGTATCCTAATTCTTCAAGGCTTTTTGTAATAACATCATCTCCTTTACCCAAAAATTTATGCTGGACGGATATATAGTAAAGATTATCTACGCTATCCTTTAACCGCGTATAATCCTTCTCAGTAGTAAGTATTAAAGGTTTAGAATTAAAAAAATCAATCTCTTTTCTAGAAAAAAAATGATGATCCCTATACTCATGATGATCAAAAGTAACGTTGGCGCTTTTTAGAAAAGTAATCAAAGGTTTAGGGTTAGCAATTCCTGTTACTAAGGTGACTTCTTTATTTTGTAACCTATCGAGAGATATTTTCTCTTTTTTTCCTTTTAAATTAATGTCATATTCTAAAGAACAGAATAATACCCTTTGATCTTTTGTAGGTTTCAGCTCCCTTGTGATTCTCAATTGATTTTCATTATCCAAATCTGGAGGGCATTTAGTCACAACAATTAGATCTGCTCGCTTAGATGAACTTATAGTGTCCCTTAAATTTCCCGTGGGTAAATACCAATCATTTATGTATAATTTTCCGTAAGATGTCAATAATATGGAAAATAATGGCTTGACTTTTCTATGTTGGTATGCGTCATCTAAAAGTATAAGGTTTGGGTGCTTCGAGGTTTCGAGCAGTTTAATACCTCTAATCCTATCTGCATCTACCGCTACAGAAACCTCAGGAAACTTAGAATATATCTGCAAGGGCTCATCTCCAATTTCTTCAGCTGTACTTGTTGTTTGGGCCAAAACAAATCCCCTGGTTTTTCTTTTGTAACCCCTGCTCAAAACAGCAAGCTTTGTGCCTGCTGACAAATGAGTCAAAAGCCATTCAATCATTGGTGTCTTTCCAGTACCCCCCGTACTTAAGTTTCCCACGCTAACAATTGGGGTTTTAAATTCTGTAGATTGCAAAATACCTGAATCATATAAAACATTCCTTAAATATACCACGAGGGCATAGAATAAAGAAAATGGGAAGGCTAGAATTCTTAGCAGTTGCATAGGAACGAAAATATAATATTTTATCTTTGATGTACGCACTTAACTTTAAAACATACTATTAAATTATACCCAATTGTATTAATTTTAATTTGTTTAAGATTAATGCTAAGCTGGATCTAATTCCATGTGCCTAAGGATTACCTTAAATTTTAATTAGGCTTTATCATACATACTATTAATAGACAAGGCTTATTTTAATAGCCATAAATTTTTAAATATGAAAGTTAAAGATGTTGCCAAAATACTTGAAGAATTGGCCCCACTGGAGTACGCTGAGGATTTTGATAATGTTGGGCTTCTTGTAGGTGATCTGGACATGAATGTAACCAATGTTCTTGTTGCCCTTGATTCCCTGGAAAATGTAATTGATGAAGCAATTGGCAAATCATGTAATCTGATCATTAGTTTTCATCCAATATTATTTAAGGGTCTTAAGAGTCTTACCGGCTCTAATTATATAGAGCGTACAGTTATCAAGGCTGTTCAAAATAATATTTCCATTTATTGCCTGCATACTGCCCTAGACAATTCAATTGAAGGTGTTAATGCCAAAATCTGCGAAGTATTAGAGGTAAAAAACACCAGGATTTTAATCCCGCAACAGGGAACCATAAAAAAATTAACAACATACGTACCTAAAACGCATTCTAAAGTTCTATTGGAATGTCTTTTTAAAGCAGGAGCAGGTAGTATAGGAAATTATAGTGAATGCAGCTTTACTGTAGATGGCACAGGTAGCTACAAAGCTGGGAGAAATGCAAATCCGGTAAAGGGAAAAAAGGGCGAACTGCATTTAGAAGAAGAAACACAGATCAATGTTATTTTTCCTAAAAGCAGGGAAAAAAGTGTTTTGAACGCCTTATTTGAAAATCATCTGTATGAGGAGGTAGCCTACGAAATAAACACCTTAGACAATGTTGATTCCCAAATTGGTATGGGAATGATAGGTGAATTGCAATCACCCCAAGCTGAAATAGACTTTCTGAATATCCTAAAAACTAAAATGAATGTGTCCTGCATAAGGCACTCAGAATTTTTAGGTAAAAAAATTCGAAAAGTGGCAGTTTTAGGAGGAAGCGGTGCCTTTGCCATTACTGCGGCTAAAAAATCCGGTGCAGATATTTTTATTACATCAGACATAAAGTATCATCAGTTTTTCGAAGCTGAAAACGAAATCCTTCTTGCAGATATAGGGCACTATGAAACTGAGCAGTTTACAAAAAATTTATTGGTGGACTATCTTACAAAAAAAATGCCTAATTTTGCAATCTCGTTATCGGAGAGTATTACAAATCCTATCAAGTATTATTAAATATGGCAACAAAAGTAGAAACAACCGTGGAGGATAAATTAAGAGCATTATACGATTTGCAATTAATAGATTCCAGAGTTGATGAAATTAG
>CAJQNH010000210.1 GCA_905479615.1 uncultured Eudoraea sp. | reverse complement strand
ATAATAGACGCTAAGTTTCATGGTGAAAGATCTTATGAACTAAACTTCAGAGACCCCAGTTCATTACCTCCAATGCGATCGAAAAACCAAGGCGATACTCAATCTTTTTACAATTTGTATGTATCGAGCATCAAAGAAATTCGTTTAATAATGGATTACATCGAACAAAGAATTCAAGATCCTAATCTTAAGTTCAACTTAATAGGATATAGCATGGGAGGAGCCTTCTCATTGATTTTGAACAATATTGAAGACAGAATTAACTGCGTAGTGGCATGTGTACCTCCAATGTCCAGACCATTCTCTGAAGTAGAAGAGCTTAACTGGTCTAATGATTTAGCAAAAAAAATGAAGGCGATTAGCCCACTTTATAGTGCTACAGATCAAAAGTCACCAGTTGCATTGCTAATGGGAAAGACAGATTTTTTCATCCCTGAACAGGAAGCGAGGGCTTTCTATGATGAAATTTTAATTGATGATAAAAAATTGAAGTTTTATGATTCTGGGCACGAACTTCCTGACGCTTATATAGATGATGTAATAAATTGGATAACTCAACACAACAAAAAATAATCGACATTAAAACGACCGTTTATTAAGACCGTTGTGTGCAATAATACCTGCATCCTTGAATATTTAATGATGATGTATTCAAAATTACTTGAACTAATTAATCAAATTACCGATTTAGAGGAAAAAGAAGTTGAACTCATTAAAAATAGTTTTAATCTTTTGCAACTTACCAAAGGTGAATTCTTTCTTGAGGCTGGTAAGATTAACAAACACGTAGGCTTCCTAAACAAGGGTCTAGTTAGGTATTTCGTTTATAAAGATGAAGAGGAATCGACCTTTGAATTTACTAAAGAAGGTGAATTTATTGCCGACTATCAAAGTTTCAATAACAAAACAGAATCTGTTCAAAATATTCAGGCCATTGAAGATTGTGAAATACTAATTATTAATTATGACAATGTTCAGACAATATTCAATTCTACCAAAAAAGGTAATCTTATTGGTCGCCGAATAATAGAACATCGATTTGATATTATGGTAAATCAATTATTGGCAATTTATATGCAAAATCATGAAGACCGTTACCAAAATTTCATTAAGCACTATTCTAATTTATCGCAAAGAATACCGCAGTATCTAATAGCTTCATATGTAGGCGTAAAACCCGAATCTTTAAGCCGAATCAGAAGGCGTTTTACTAAAAACATTTCTTAACTCAAGTTAACCAATTGCAGCGCTATTGTGCTTTAAATTTGATTATCATTTTAAATAAGTGTTTAATTTAAATTTCTAATCATGAAAAAACATTGGATTAATTGGATTAATATTTTAGGAAAAATTCCACTAATGCTTGTTTTATTAGCTCTAACTGGTTGTATGCAAATGAGCGAAAAAGAAACCGTTGAATCAGCTGGTGTAAATGGTGGATTTGAAGTTACTAAAAATGGTCTACCTGTAAATTGGTTAATGTATACGCCCAATACTGTTCCTAATTCCGATTTTAAAATAGCATTCGATAAAACTATTTTTAAGGAAGGCAAACAATCGCTTATGTTTGATGTTAAAAATTGTTCTTCAACTGGTGGAAGACTTTCGCCAGGATTTACCAATGAGTTCTATGATATTGGTGTATATGAAGGAGAAGCAAATTATAAACTTAGTTTTTGGATAAAGAACAATGGAACAAAATTTCGAGTAGAAGCTGGAGGAGTTGCACCATATAAAGGAGACATGAAAGTTTTAATAGAAAGTGATAAACAGACAGAAGATTGGAAATATTTCGAATATAAAATTAATGTCCCAAAAGATAGACATTTGAGAATGGAATTAAATGTTTTAGAGTCTGGTACTTTATGGGTCGATGACGTTCAAATCGTAAAAATATAATACTGCACACAACAATGTATAAAAGCAATAGCGGTTCGGGTGCAAACTCAACCGCTTTTTTTGTATTAAATAAGTATATTGCCATCATGAAAGTAAGTGCTCTAATCCGCTACTGCTCCTATACAAACCGTCGTTGTATGCAATTAAAACAAATTATATGAAAAAGAAAATCTTGATTATTTCTATCTGCTTATTCGCTTCTTTTACGATTGTAGCGCAAGATAAACCAAACATAGTAATCGTATTTCTGGATAATTTTGGCTGGGGAGAACCAGGTTTTAATGGAGGCGGAATAACACGAGGGGCACCTACTCCACGAATGAACAAATTGGCTGATGAAGGGCTGCGGCTCACTAATTTTAATGTTGAGGTTCAGTGCACTCCTTCTCGATCGGCATTGATGACCGGGCGTTATGCCATTCGGAGCGGTAATGCTACAGTTCCTATGGGAGAAGGTGTATATGGACTGGTACAATGGGAAGTTACCATGGCAGAAATGTTAGCTGATAAAGGTTATGCAACTGGCATGTTTGGTAAATGGCATTTGGGAAGAACAGAAGGTCGCTTTCCCACCGACCAGGGATTTGATGAGTGGTATGGTATTCCAAATTCCACAGATGAGTCACCCTACTCTTCCTTAACTGGATTTGCAAAAAGCGGTGTAGTGGAAACTTATGTGATGGAGAGCAAGAAGGGAGAAACGCCCAAGAAAGTAATGCCATACCGATTGGATTATCGCCCGCTCATAGACAGAGACTTAACTGACAAAGCCCTTGATTTTATAGACAGACAGGCAAAGGCCAGTAAACCTTTCTTTGTATACTTACCCTATACTGCTACCCATTTCCCAACTATGCCTCACCCTGATTACAACGGAAAAACTGGAAATGGCGCCTGGGCCGACCTGCTGCTGCAAATAGATGATTATACAGGAGAACTCCTTGATAAAATCGATGAATTGGGGATTTCTGATAACACCATATTTATTTTTACAGCGGATAATGGTCCGGAAGCTATGGGGTTTGGAAACACCAGTATGACTGTTGAAACTGCCATTAATGGTTCACCCGGTCCCTGGCGAGGCTCGTTGTTTACGGGATTTGAAGGCGCACTGCGTGTACCTTTTGTGATTCGCTGGCCTGAAAAAATTAAAGCAGGAATTTCAAGTGATGAAATTGTACATGCCATGGACCTGTTTCCAACCCTGGCCAAAATTGTTGGAGGCGTTGTCCCAAATGACCGGGTTATAGATGGAATTGAGATGAGTGATTTCTTCCTGGGAAAAACAGAAAAATCAGGACGTGAAGGATTTGTTGTGTATATGGGGAATGACATCTTTGCTGTAAAATGGAGAAACTGGAAATTACACTTTAAAGAACAAGATGCATGGAATGGCGAGCTGATTACGTATACCATGCCCCGGCTTTACAATCTGTATAACGATCCTCAGGAAAAAGACAATGTGCTATTTCCCCATACCTGGGTTCCAAAAATTGCGTTAAAACAACTTGAGAATCATGTAATTTCCCTTAAACAAAATCCTCCTATTCCAAGTGGGCAGAAAGATCCTTACGAACCCAAATAAAACTGCATACAACAATGTGTATAGTGCATAGCACTCTGCGGGATGATGCTACGACACCAAACACGAGCCGTTGTGTGTAATAATAATTGGAAATCTAAATTTTTAAAATAATGATAACTAAAACTCGACTTTCATATATTATTCTTTTTCTACTAGTTAACTATAGTTTGAAAGCTCAGAATGATGACTCAAAAGCTGTATTGGAATCCGCCACCGATTTTGTGACGGCCTTTAATAATTTTGATTGGACAACATTCCAAGAATCATTTACTGATGATGCAACCATCTTTTATCCTTTTTGGAAACAGGCTAAAAGAGTAAAAGGCAGAAACAAAATTGACAATGTTTGGACAACAATTTTTCCAGAATTTGTTGACTCGGAAAATACAAGAAAGTTACAGATTAGCCCTAAGGATATTAATATTCAAATTTATCAAAAAACTGCGATTGTAACATTTCATCTTGGGTCAGGTGAAAATAAGCTATCGAGACGGACTTTAGTAATGGTAAAGGAAAAAGAAAAATGGAAAATTGCTCATTTACACGCATCAAATTTAAAAAAAAATACTAATTGAAGAATTGAAAATAATAACATTCAATTCAAACCCGACCTCGATTAATACCTCCATATTGTCAATCAACAATGCTTAGTAAAACAAAGATTGAGATATAGTCTACAAGAGACCCCTAAATAATGTCGTTTTTTTACAATCATGCTTATTTATTCCTCGATACCTTTAACTCAAATCAAAATAATTAGCTAAAAAACTAATTCTTACTAATTAATAATAATAAGTCAAATGATCAAAGTTTCAGAAATCGCACCGGATGTTTACCGAATTTCGGTATTTGTTAAAGAATTTAATTTACAATTTAATCACTTTTTAATTAAAGATGATGAACCAATGTTATATCATGCTGGAATGAGACAAATGTTTCCTGCGGTACTAGACGCTGTTAGCAAATTAATTGATCCATCAAAGATTATGTGGATTGGTTTTAGCCATTTTGAAGTAGATGAGTGTGGAGCACTTAATGAGTGGTTACAGATCGCTCCAAATGCTAAAGCTGTGTGTAGTGAAGCAGGTGCTATTGTTAATATGGGAGATTTTGCAATAAGGCCAGCCTATGCAATGTCGGGTAATGCTGTATTAAATACGGGAAAACATAGTTATCGTTTCATTAGAACGCCTCATCTACCGCATGGCTGGGACGCAGGCGTGTTGTTTGAAGAGACGAATGGAACGTTATTGTGCTCCGATTTATTTCATCAAAATGGAAATGTAACTGATATTACAGATAAGGACATTTTGGCTTCACATAAAAATTCAATGCTTGAATATGAACAGGGGCCTTTAATGGAATATACACCTTATACCCATCATACATCGAAGATTCTCTATTCATTAGCGGATTTGAAGCCAAAAACACTTGCAACAATGCATGGTTCATCATTCTTTGGTAATTGTAGTAAAGCCTTACTGGATCTTGATAGTGTTATGAAAGAATTATGGGATGTTCAGGTTAATCAAAAATAAACTAACTTTAGGTTTACCGTTTTTGATAATATGAATACTCTTTTAAATGAATATATGCCATGCGAAAGTCTAAAACCATTCGTTGAGGTGTTTTGGGAAGGTAGTTTTAATTTAAATGCTACCTCACCGTTATACATGCAAATGATTCCAACCGGCTGCCTGGAGTTGATTATTCATCTAAACGATTTGCATTGCGATCTTGAAAATAATTCTAAATGGTCTCAATCCCCAGACTATATGATCATGGGGTTGTATACAAAACCTTACGAAATACGATTTAAAAATCATGTAAAAGTGTTTGCAATTCGATTTAAACCGGAAGGTATATACAACATTTTTGGAGTCCCGGCTTCTTTGCTTATGGATCGTTATGAGGATATGTCTGCGGTACTGGGTGCTGGATTTATAGACTTTATTCATAGATTAAAGGAAGAAATAAGTGTTATTTCGATGATTCAGCGAACTGAAAATTATTTATTGAAGAATCTGCTGAACAATAAAATTGACATGAACTACCTCAATTTAGCTGCTAACCTCATACGAAATACAAAAGGTGTTAAGATAAAAGACCTTTCTAGCCAATTATGTATTGGCAAGCGTCAATTAGAAAGAGAATTTAAAGAAAAGGTTGGAATTGGTCCGAAACATTATCTTCGTATTATTCGTGTAAATGAGGTATTACGGTTGTTAAATGAAAATCAAGTATTTGATTTAACAAGTGTAGCATATCATTGTGGATATTTCGATCAGTCACATTTTATAAATGATTTTAAAAGAATAACCGGTCAAAAACCAACAATTTTTATTAAAGAAAGAGGGCAGTTTATTTCCAATCCTGGTCTTGCACATTATGCTAGATAGTTTATTTTAAAACTAAAACAACGACACCACAACAACCTGTATAATTCATGCGGTTGCTAAATAATATAAAGAACATTTCTTACATTTTCGTATCTTCCTATTTCGAAAAGGCCTACCACAATTTTCCGCACAAATCATACACGAAACCGTTGTGCATCATGCAACCGAAAATATTTGAATTAATAACGAGAAACGATAGCCGAATAACATTGTAGAACTAAAATAAGATGACAGATAATTTAACTACACAACAGCAAAATATGTTGGAACTATTCGAGCGACATATGG
>CAJQNH010000209.1 GCA_905479615.1 uncultured Eudoraea sp. | reverse complement strand
ATATAAGGTCCATACCTCTTCAGGCCAAAAGATTCTGTTTTCATCCAGGTCTTCTTTATAGTCCCTTACAATATTCGTTTTTTGTAAAAAGAGGCCCATAGAGTTAGCCAGCATTTTCTGCGATTCCAATTCCTTGCTCTCTATTTCGGAAGCTGCAAAAAGTTCAGATAACCCAATTCCAACCAATCCCGCAACATAATGGCAGTACAGGTTGTAGTCTTCTAAAGTGCTTATCTCAGTCTCTGCAAAATCTGCCATTCCTGCACCCATTTTTTGGCAGATATCAGTTATAATGTTTTGGTATTTTATATCGAGTGCTAAAAATGCCTCTATTACCTTCTCATAATTGGCCAGCAGATCTCGATATTCTTCTTTGTCTCCAACATCGGAAAGTTTCCACCCTTGTTCAAAGTTTTTTGTATAAAACTCCCGAAGCAGATTAATTTTAGTATCCTGAGCCAAATCCATATCATCTTCTATAGAATCGAGCGCTCTTAAAATTAGATAGAAAAGGCAAACAACGTCCCTTATCTCATCCGGTAATTGCCGAATAACCGCGGCAAATGATCTTGATACCTTATCTAATGTATTATAGCAATAGGCAAGGTTGCTATCCTTTATTATATTGGCATTTTTATGTTGACCAATAATTTTATTACCGCCAAATTTCAGCTTTAAAAGCGCAGCCATCTCCTCCGGTTTTAAAATAGATTTCTTTATTGACATGATAAGTTGTTTTGCTTGGCCTAAGCCTATTTCTATTTAATTAATAACTGGTTCAACACTAAAATTTTCTTCTTTTAAATCGGGCCTGGCTTTAATTTTCAAGATTTTTATTTCATTATGCTTAGCTTTTTTAATGTCCTTATTAACCATAAACATGGGTTGGATCTTTCCTTTGAGCTGCCCAATTGCCTGAAAATCAGAATAGGTTGTAATACTTTTTTCAGTTCCGTCTTTATTAAAGGCTATAATTTTTAAAATACGATACGTATTTTCTTCAATTAAATATTCGGTTTTGCCATTTTCAAGGTCCGAAACATCATTAACCTGCAATTTAAAACAGGATTTGCCCTCAAATTCCTCATTCCCTTTAAAAGCGAAACTCAATTGATTTCGATCCTTTGAGGTATAATTAGAAATAGAAACCCCGGAATTTACTAAATCCATATTTTTAGAGGTAGCCTTCATCTTTCTTATTTTCCCATTGGCAGGAGTAAATATTTCTATCAATCCTGGTTCATCACTATAATTTGTTATAACAATGGTAATCCCTTTTAATTTGGTTGGCTGCTGAACTACCGTTTTGGTCTTTTCCATGCTTCCAAATTTGGCAATAAGAACATCGTATTGCTTGTCTTTTGTCTTTCCATTACTTGCTATCTCCTTTATCTCCAGAGACAGTTCCAAATTTTGAGTCAAAAGCTGATCCGCTGCTTTTTCAAAAATTTCCTCGGCACTATTCTGGCCCATAACAGGCAAACAAAATGACAGGCAAAATACAAATAATTTAAGCTTTATCATAAAGGACAAAATTAACACATTTTTTAAAGAAAATAATTACTCTTCCTTATATAATATTCGAAATAAGTTCATACCAAAGTTTTATACAATTTAAGTACCGTTCCAAATAGTATTTATGATTTAATTATTTAATGATCTGTCCTTAAGATTTACGGAATTCATTATTATTCAAGAAATTTTGGCTTTGTAACAATTACAATGGCCGGAACCAAAAATAGTGAGCTAATTAAACAAGTCGTAATTGAAATGACAATAAGTGCCCCAAAATACTTCAAAGGGGTGAAATTAGATAAAATAAGCGGCATAAATCCCACTATAACTGAGAGTGCATTGATTATAATTCCCCTTCCCGATGTATTGAGTGTAATTCGCACAGCCTCTTTATGATCATTCCCTTTGGACCGTTCTGTTTTAAATCGCCACAAAAAGTGAATAGTATAGTCCACCCCTACTCCAATCATAATCGATGATAATAAGGCAGTAGCTATATCCAGAGCAATGCCAAATATGCCCATTAACCCAAATAATACCAATATGGCAATGGTAATTGGTAATGTGGAGAGCAATCCTGCCTTAGGGGAATGAAAAACAAAACTTAAAATGATAAAAACTACGGCCAGGGCGAAAATCAAAGACTTAATTTGACCCTTTACAACCATATCTGCCAATTCAATTTCTGTAAGTCCGGCCCCGGCGGCATACCGCGCATTCGGATCATCTTTTATAAGTGTATTAATTTTTTTAAGCACCCTTTTGTTGGCACTATTACTACCGTCTTTGAGGCTTATTAATATCCGTGCATTTTCATAGTTATAATCCAGAAATTGGGAAATATCATCTTCATTACCACTCATCGAAAACACTTCAATTAACTGATATATTTCATCTGAAGACTCCGGTATTTTATTATGCCCCTCTTCCTCCGGTTCATAAAAACCTTTGCTTAATTCTTTTACCAGTGAAACAGGAGAACTTACAAGGCCTACTGCCTGGTCTTTAATGATTTCCTTTTCGTAGACCTCCATCCTTTTCATCACCTCCGTGGAAAGCACATCACCTGAAAAAAGTACCGAGATAAATTGTGAGCCTCCAAATTTTTCATTTATCAATTTTGTAGAGCGACCAACTTCGGACTTTGCAGAGAAATAACTTTCAACATTCGTGTCAACTTTTAATGAAAATACTCCGGCTACCCCAATCACTGTTACGATAATGGAAATAGCAATAATTCTTTTCGGATGTAAGGTCACCCAATTGCCCATGCTCTCCAGCGAACGCTCAAG
Organism: uncultured Eudoraea sp.; assembly: GCA_905479615.1. Classification (GTDB taxonomy): domain Bacteria; phylum Bacteroidota; class Bacteroidia; order Flavobacteriales; family Flavobacteriaceae; genus Eudoraea. Next base: position 336 of record CAJQNH010000209.1, on the reverse strand, counting down.
AACGGGGACTTTTTTTGGTTCCAATCCAGTTTCGTGTCGCTTTGGCTTAAAAAATGAAAGCATTGCCGGTAAAAACCAAAGACTCAATAAAAGGGCGAATCCAATGCCAATTGCAGTAAGTACGCCTAATTCGGCAGCAGGCATCATAGTATGGCTAAGCAGCCCAAGTATTCCGCCGATGGTTGTAAGACCGGTTATAAATATGGGCCTTTTGAGATCTATATAAATTTGCTTACAAATTTGTTTCATCGAAAGCTTTTTCTCACCTCTCGCCAATTCCTGGTAGTGTGCAATTAGATGAATCCCGTAATCATTGGCTATCGCAATGATCATAAT
>CAJQNH010000208.1 GCA_905479615.1 uncultured Eudoraea sp. | reverse complement strand
TAATTATATGGCGGCGTTTATAATGCCCGACTTCATGCGCAAGTACGGCTACTATTTCTTCTTCCTCTAAATCCTGAATTAACGTATCATAAAGTGTTACTCTTTTTTCTTTTCCAAAACCGGCAAAATACGCATTAGCTTTCGTACTTCTCTTGGATCCGTCAATAACAAAGATATTTTGAAGTTTAAATCCCACCTTATTTGTATAATTTTCAATTTTGCTCTTAAGCGATCCATCCTCCAGGGGAATTTGCTTATTAAATAAAGGTACTATTAACCTGCTGTAAAAAAGGTTCATAAAAACCGTGAATATGGCAATCAATATGAGGGCATATATCCAAAAGTTATTACCTGCAAATTGAAAAAACCAAATGATCATTGAGAGCATACCTCCTCCTAAAATAGCCATCATCAACCAGCCTTTAATTTTATCGATAAAAAACAACTTTCTGGTAGACTTATTGAATCCATATTTTTCTTCTATCACAAATGTCTGATAATATGAAAAAGGTGTTGTAATAATATCACTTCCAATCATAATTATGCCAAAAAATAGAAGAGCCATTAAAATAGGGTTTTCAGTAATATTTCGGGCTAGTAGGTCTATCCATTCAAATCCACCAAATATTAGGAACCCTAAGGTGAGAACAATCGAAAAGGAAGAAGATAGAATGCTAAATTTGTAGTTATCTTTTTTGTAGGCCTGAGATTTTAAATATTCTTTGTTATCAAAGACATCCTGCAATTCTTCAGGAATTGGATCCTGAAATTTTCTTGAATTTAGATAATCCAGGACAGTTTCCATTAGGAATTGAAATACTACAATAGCTATTATTATATAAAATAGAGATGTACTATTCATAAAAGACTTATAGAATTAAATTAAAAACGCGACAAATTTAAACCAGTTAGCACAAAAAAGGTGTTGAAATTTTTATGGTGAATTTGACGATCTGGGTTACAATCTTAAAGAAATTTTCTTTGTCGCTTTGCCTCAAAGATAAGAATTGCGGCTGATACAGAAACATTCATGGAATCTATCTCACCTTGCATTGGTATAATTATAGTCTGATCTGATTCCTGCAGCCACTCTGGCGTGAGTCCGGTAGCCTCAGTGCCCACCGCTATGGCGCAAGGCTTCTTATAATCCACTTCGGTATAGCTGCATGAAGCTGTCAAGGTGGCTGAATAAATGGCTATTTTATTCTTATTTAAACAATCGATAACCTCCTGAGTTTTTCCAGTTGCAATATTTACAGTAAAAAGGCATCCAATACTGGCTCTGATTATATTTGGATTATAAAGATCACCGTTGCTATTAACAATGATTACAGCATCTAATTTAGCGGCATCCGCAGTTCTTAATAAGGCGCCAATATTTCCAGGTTTTTCTGGTGCTTCTGCAATCAATATCAATGGATTTTTATTCCTAATGGAAATATCATTCAGATTGTGATTTTTTGAACGGGCAACAGCAACAATTCCCTCCGTACTTTCGCGATAGGCTATTTTTTGGTATATATCCTGAGACACTTCTATTAATTCCGGAGATTTCTCAAGCCGGTCAATCATTTGCCTTACGTTTTCTTCCGAAATAATATCGGAGCAAAAAAGGACGATCTGTATAGTATAACCACCTTTACATGCCAATTCAAATTCTCGCTGTCCTTCCAATATAAATAAGCCAGATTTTCTACGTTCACGTGATTTTTCCTTTAATAAGAATACTTTTTTAACCAAAGGATTTTGTAAACTACTAATCTGCTTAACTTTGTTCATAGGACAAAAATAGAAGAATTGGCAAACTTTCTACCGTCGTTCTAAAAACACTGTGTATTTTGAGAATGTTACCCTTTCTGAAAACATAGAACCAGCTCCTTGTTATGATATACCCAATGGAGGTATAACAGTTGAAAGGAAACAAGAGTAAAAGTTAAAAATATAGTAAGAAACCTCTTTCTTTCCTAAAATCCATTAAGTCAATTATTCACTGGGATATTTTAAATCATAGGTCACCAGGAGTGTAACTATTAGGCCATAACTTTTTATCCCCTCTTCCTGGTTGTTCGCTTTTAGAAATGTATTGAAAATTGACTTAAACACCGGTTCAAAAGGATTTTCATAGGCTAGCCAAAATTCATTCAATTCTTTGTAGTTTTTTTGCACCCCCCGGTTTAATCTCGTATATAATTCACGAAATTTCTCTTCATCTCTGAGTTTTAATTCACTTAATGAATAACTAAGTGCATAGGCTGCGGCGGAATATTTAAAGTACAAATCTTTGTTGTTGGCTGTTACCAGGTAACCAATAAAATTAACTTCGTTTTCTGCAGAATAACCAATCTGATGTCCTATTTCATGTCCCGTAATCACTGGAAATCTGAAATTAGGTATTTTACTATTTACCTGAGCCTCATTTGTAAAGGGATTAAGATAGCCGCCATATCCCATATAAGTTAATAGAGTACTAAAAATAGATTTCTTTAAACTTGGGTTCTTGTAATTAAAAAACGGATACCTGATTTCGAGTTCTCCATACCCTTCCAGGGTCATTTGGAAGATTTCCTTCTGATCATATGGGATATTTACTATTTGCGCAGTATCTAAAGTTATTTCATACTGCAGCTTATTTGTTCTTTCAATAAGCTTTTCTGTGTACATTATCAATTCATTGGTTGTATAAGTGTCTTTAAGCTCTAGTGTTTGATAAAGCGGCACACGGTAATAGTTAAGACCCCACATGAGATGAAATGTGAAGTAGGCTACCGAAAGTATTAGAACTATATCTCTAAAGAAAAGTTTTAGATTTTTTCTTATTTGATTTCTTTTGACAATTATATACCAGATGGCAAATATTATGAGGATAGCATAAATTAGATCGCCAATGGACAATGGGAGCCATCCAAACGCTTTGCGATAAAAGTGTGAAATAAAGAGATAGAGGCCTTTGCTATAATAATTTTCAATAAGCTCGGGGTAACTGCCGAGGCTCTTGACTATTATTATTTGTGGGATAATTGATAACGCAATCCCATTCTTCAACCTATTATTCATGAATTCAAAAATACCAATTATCTCGCTAGGTTAATTTGCAATATGTATTTTTGCTCTTTTAATTTAATATATGAATCAAGAAATAGTACAATTAGAACCAACAAGAATCTGGAATAATTTCTCGAAACTTAATGCTGTACCACGTCCTTCTAAGAAAGAAGAAAAAGTAATTGAATTCATGCTGAATTTTGGGAGGTCTTTGCAATTAGAGACGTTTAAAGATGAAGTAGGCAATGTTATTATCAGAAAAGGGGCATCCACTGGAATGGAAGATCGTAAGCCAATTACGCTTCAATCTCATTTAGACATGGTACATCAAAAAAATACCGCTACAGATTTTAATTTTGATACTCAGGGGATTGAGATGTATGTGGATGGTGATTGGGTTAGGGCCAGAGGAACAACTCTTGGTGCAGATAACGGGATGGGTGTGGCAGCGATTATGAGTTTACTGGAAAGCCAGGATATTCAACATCCCCCTCTTGAAGCCTTGTTCACTATTGATGAAGAAACAGGTATGACGGGGGCAATGGGACTAAAAGGAGGTATCCTCAGGGGTCAGATTTTATTGAATTTAGACACAGAAGAAGATGACGAAATAGACATTGGGTGCGCTGGAGGAATTGATATTACAGCTACAAGAGATTATGAGGAAGAAACTGTCCCAAAAGATTCTATTGCATACCTCATAAGCGTCAAAGGATTACACGGCGGACATAGTGGTATGGACATACACCGTGGTTTTGGGAATGCAAATAAAATAATGAACCGCCTTTTGTTTAAAAGTACTGAAGAATTTGGTATTGGGGTGTCGCAAATTGATGGAGGAAGTCTAAGGAATGCGATTCCTCGCGAGAGTTTTGCAACAGTTGTTTTAAGAACAGACTGCAAAGAAGATTTTGAAGTCAATATTACCGAGTGGATACAGGATATTAAGAGCGAGAATTCTTTTATTGAAACTAACCTGGAAATTAACTTGAATAAGGTTGAAATGCCTGCAAAAATGATGGAGAAAACCGCTCAGGATAAAATCTTAAGAGCTGTATATGGAGCTCATAACGGTGTTTATGGAATGAGCGCAGCAATTCCTGATTTGGTGGAAACTTCAAATAATATTGCCAAAATTGAAGTCAAATCCGGGAAGATTAGAATTGGTTGTCTTACCAGATCTTCTGTAAATACCGCCAAATTTGATTTGGCAAATTCTATCAAAAGCGTTTTTGAGCTTGCAGATTGTAAGGTTGCTTTAGCAGGGGAATATCCAGGTTGGAATCCAAATCCGAATTCTGAGATATTGGAAGTGCTTAAAAATCAGTATGAAATCCTTTTTAATGAAAAGCCGCAAGTAGTAGCCTGCCATGCCGGGTTGGAATGCGGTATTCTCGGAAAGAATTATCCCGAAATGGATATGATAAGCTTCGGGCCTACCATTAAAGGTGCCCATTCTCCAGATGAAAGAGTAAGTATTTCTTCAGTAAATAAGTTTTGGATCTTTCTACTAGAGATTTTAAAGAATACCCCTTAAATAAAAAAGGCCCGAAAATATTCGGGCCCTTTTTTTATTCGGTTATACCTATAATCTCCAGGTCAAAAATGAGATCAGCGTTTGGAGGTATTGGACCTCCGCCTTGTGCGCCATAACCCAAATGTGGGGGAATAAATATTCTTATTTTGTCACCAATTTTCATACTTAATAAACCCTCTTTAAATCCGGCTACAAGCCTTGAATCCGGACTATAATCCATGGGAAAGGGTTCATAACCTCCTCCTTGTTTTCTACTTTCATCAAATTTATCAAACTTTATTGCAACTTCTTCATAATTACTGTCGAAAAGAGTTCCGTCAGCCAGCCAGCCAGCATAATTCACTAAAACTTTATCACCAATTTTTGGGTTAGCACCTGTTCCTTCCTGCAGGCTAATAACTTTTAAACCGGAAGGAAGCTCTTTTGCAAGTTCCTGTTGTTGTTTTGTTTCCGCTGCGAAATCGGTTTTAACCTTTGCCATTGCCGCTATTACAGCTTCTTCCTCTGCAAAATAATCTGTCATCACTTGTACAGCATCAAAATTCCTGGCTTCTTTCCCGTTTCTAACAATGGTCATGGAATTCATTGTTACATCAACTACAGGTTTGTCCTTTCTATTGGGCTCTGCATAGGTTTTTACATTGGCAATGGAATCAACAACCTCTAAACCTAAAACGACTTCTCCAAAAACAGTGTGTTTACCATTTAGGAAAGGCGTCTCTTTATGGGTTATGAAAAACTGACTTCCATTGGTTTTTGGTCCTGAATTGGCCATGGAAAGAATACCTGGTTTTTCATGTAGCAGGGAGTCATTGAATTCATCTTTAAACCTGTACCCAGGGTTTCCACGACCTGTACCGGTAGGATCACCTCCTTGAATCATAAAATCTTTGATGACTCTGTGAAAAATTATCCCATCAAAATATTTTCGGTCTTTGTACTCTTCACTTACAAAGGGATTGTTGCCTTCTGCCAGAGAAACGAAATTGGCCACCGTTACAGGTGTTTTTTCCATTTCGAGTTTTATAATGATGTCTCCCTGACTGGTGTTTATATCTGCGAACAACCCATCTCCAAGGTCCCGGTACTTACTTGACGTACAGCTTGTTAATGCAGATATGCCAATTAAAAAAAGTGCAATTATTTTTTTCATTTTTTAGAATTTAATTTTTAAGATTTTATTTTTGTTTGTCAATTTTTAGAATGCTAATGGTGGACTTAAGCGCTAGGTTAGGTCCAATTTTGTTATTATCTCCGTGATAACCATATGCCATAGAAGAGGGGAAAAAGAAAGTGGCCGTTTCATCTTCCTTAAGAAGTTTTACACTATTACGCAGGCCTGGAAACAATTCCTGTTTATCTACTTTATATATAATAGTTCCGATTTCCCCCATTGAATAGATGGTGTCATTATCAAGACTAACTAAATTGTAATTAAGGGTCACTAAATCATCAGGAAGGGGAGTGTAATCACTTTCCTCATTTATAACATTATAAAAGTACCAGGATCCTGTGGCAGATGACAGATAGTGATGAAGACTATCTTTTGCTATGATTTGTTGAATAATTTCTTCCTCTTGGTTTAACAGTTCTATATTCCTTTGAACAGAGGCATTAATAAGACTTCCGGACTGAGTTTTAACGGGCCGCCTGGGTTCAGGCTCACCACAAGCTATAAGACATATGATTGGTATTACATAAAGGAAGTTCTTCATTTGCTAAGCTGGTCTTTATAGTTTTCCAATAAGGCTTCGAAATATTCTTTTGTGTCTTCCATATTGCGTTCACTTCTTCCTCCTGCAGCATTGGTATGCCCGCCCCCATGAAAGTGATTTCTCGCAAATTCATTAACCGAGAAATTTCCTTCAGAACGAAATGAAATCTTAATAATTTTTTCTTCTTTATTTTCAATAAAAATAACGGCAAATCGGATATCTTGAAGCGTGAGGCTATAATTTACAAAACCTTCAGTATCTCCTTTTTTATAATTGTGGTCATTCAGTTCTTCCTGACTCAATGTCATGTATGCAGTATTATAATGCTTTAGAATCACCATATTATTTAGGGCGCAACCCAGAAGCTGCAGCCTGTCGGGTGTATTTGTATCAAATATTACATTTTGAACTTTAAAATTATTTGCCCCTCTATCTATGAGCTCAGCCACTACCCTGTGCGTTTTGCTTGTCGTTGAAGAATACTTAAAGGAACCTGTATCAGTCACGATTCCTGCATACAAGCAATCTCCAATTTCACTGGAGATCTTTTCTACATCTCCCATATAACTAATAAAATTAAACACCATTTCAGAAGTAGAACTCATTTTGGCATCTGAATATGTTATTTGTGCATAACTATCCGGAGCCTGATGATGGTCTATCATTATAAAAGTGGCTTTCAACCCTTCCAGAATGGGTGTCATTTGACCT